>DASZEO010000035.1:0-21116 GCA_035940755.1 Allosphingosinicella sp.
CGCGGGTCCGACGCGGCCAAGGCGAAAAAGGTGGCCACGAGGACGAGTTGGCAGAGCAGCAGCCAGCTGCGCCTTCGTCCCAGCCGCGACAGCAAGGGCAACGGTAGCCGGTCGACGAGCGGCGACCACAGGAACTTGAAAGCGTAGGCAAGACCGATCCAAGAAAGCACGCCGATCGTGGCAAGGTTGATCTGCCACTCGCCGAGCCAGGCGTTCAGCGTGCCGATCAGCAAGGTGTAGGGAAGGCCGGCGGCGAAGCCGAAGACGAGCATGATGCCGGTCTTGCGGTTCCTCAAAGCCGCGCCGAGAAGGCGCAGGCCGGTCGGTTTCTGCTCCACCCGATGCTCCGTCCCGTGGGTCCTTTGCCTCCGTTTATCGACTCCGACAGGATTTCCTAGCGACAAGGGCCGTCGGTGCGGCGGCGCTTGCCTCCCGCACGGCGAAGTCGCACAATCGAGTGATGGACATGCCGACGCGGCAGCGGCCGACCGAGGGGCAGCTCAACCTCGCCCGGATCATCGCGGGCGGCGAGGCGACGCATGGCGACGCCGTCACCACCCTCCCCGCTTGGGTCTACACCGATCCCGCCCGCTTCGCCGCCGAGAAAGCGACGCTGTTCGACCGGCTGCCGCAGGTGATCGCGCCCTCCGCTTTGCTGCCCGAGCCCAACATGGCCGTCGCGCATGACGGCTTCGGCATTCCACTGCTCCTTACCCGCGACCGGGACGGCCAGGCGCACGTCTTCTGGAACGTCTGCCGCCACCGCGGCACCCGGCTGGTCGAGAGCGGCGAGGTTCAGCGCGGCCCCCGCATCGTCTGCCCCTACCATGCCTGGACCTACACCGCCGGCGGCGCCCTTGCCGCAATGCCGCGGCCCGACAGCTTCCCCGGCCTCGACAAGTCGAACCACCACCTTCGCGCCCTGCCGTCGCGCGAGGCGGGGGGACTGATCTGGTTCGCGCGCGACGCGGGGGCGGACTTCGCCGACGCGGAGTCGCTTGCGCCGGAGTTCGACGCGTTCGGACTCGCCGGCCACCACCTCTACCGCCGCCGCCTCCATGACGTGAGCGCTAACTGGAAGCTCATCATGGACGCCTTCCTCGAAAGCTATCACGTCCAGCGCCTCCACTCGGCCACGATCGCCCGCTTCTTCACCGACGGCATCACCGTCGCGGACACGATCGGCATCCATCAGCGCTCGGCGGTCGGTCGAACCGACTATCTCGCCCGCATCGACCATCATGACTGGCCGGCGCTGCGCGCCGTGATCACCTTCGCCTATCAGCTCTTCCCGGCGACGATCATCATCATGAGCCCGGACTATGTGAACCTGATGGTGCTGATGCCGCAGTCGGTCGACCGGACGCTGGTCGAGGATTTCATGCTGATCCCGGAGCCGCCGCGAACGCCGGAGGAAATCGAGCATTGGGAGAAGAGCTGGCGCATGCTCGACGAAGGCGTGTTCGCCGCCGAGGATTACCGCGCCGCCGCGCTCGGCCAGAACGGCCTCGCCTCGGGGTCGATCGAAGAAATCACGCTCGGCACGCTCGAAACCGGGATCCGCAACTTCCACGACCAGGTGGAGCGGGCGCTGGCCTAGGCGACCTCGTACAGCGTCAGCTGCGGCGGCAGCTTCTTGAGCGGCTTGCCCTGTAAATGCGTTTCCAGCGCGTCGAGCGCGCCCTTCAGCACTTTTTCCGAATAGGGCTTGGCCAGGCACCCCAGCGCAAGGCCCTGCGCCTGCTCGGCCGGGTGGGCGGTGACGAACAGCACCGGCACCTCGCGGGCGCGTGCCGCCCGGGCCACATCGGTCCCGTCGCCCTCGCCGTTCAGCTTGATGTCGGTGAGCACCAGGTCGAGCTCTTCCGCCTCGATAACCTCGCTGGCGGCGGCGAGGCTGTCGACCGTCGCCACCACCTCGTAGCCCGCATCCTGCAGCAGATGCTCGTTGTCGAACGCGACGAGCGGCTCGTCCTCGACGATGAGGATGCGCTGGATCATCCTTTCGCGCTTACCGAAGAGCATGTTACTGGCCGGGCCTCCCGCACTTTCGATTTGACTGCGTAACGAAGGAAGTGGGGGCTGGTGCCCGGCGGCGCACGCGGCCGGGCGCAAATAAACGTCCGGCTGACGGAGAGACGAGCTGCCGACCCGCGAGCCCCAGCGCATCGCCAAGCTGCTCGCCCGCGCCGGCATCGCCTCCCGGCGCGAAGTCGAGCGGATGATCGCCGAGCGGCGCGTCGCCATCGCCGGCAAGGCGGTGGAGACGCCGGCGACGTTGCTCACCTCGCTCCACGGCGTCACCGTCGACGGCAGGCCGGTCAAGGCGCCGGCGCCGGCGCGACTGTTCCGCTACCACAAGCCGGCGGGGTTGCTGACGACGGAGCGCGACCCGCGCGGGCGAGCGACCATCTACGACCGGCTGCCCCACGGGCTGCCGCGGCTGATGCCGGTCGGCAGGCTCGACATGAACACCGAAGGCTTGCTGCTGCTCACCACCGACGGCGAGCTCAAGCGCCAGCTCGAGCTCCCCGCCACCGGCATCGAGCGCACCTATCGCGCCCGTACCTTCGGCGACATCGGCCAGGAGCGGCTCGAGGCGCTGATCGAGGGCATAGAGATCGAGGGTATACGCTACGGCCCGATCGACGCGAACCTGGAGCGCCGCACCGGCCGCAACCAGTGGATCGAGCTCCGGCTCCGGGAGGGCAAGAACCGCGAGGTGCGCCGGGTGCTCGAGCATCTCGGCCTGAAGGTCTCCCGCCTCATCCGCACCGCCTACGGCCCCTTCCCACTGGCGGACCTGCCGGCCGGCGCCGTCGACGAAGTGCGCCAGCACGATTTGGTGAGCTTCCGGAAGGGGCTTGGCCAGGAGAACCGAAGAAACCGTTCGGGCTGAGCTTGTCGAAGCCCCACCTTTCTGTTTCTGCTCCGCTCCCGATGGGCTTTTGGACCTACATGCTCCATTGCGCCGACCGCAGCTTCTATGTCGGCCATACCGACGATTTGGACGCGCGCATCCGCGCTCATGAATCGGGCATCATTCCCGGCTATACGTCGACACGGCGCCCCGTGAAGCTGGTCTGGGGGGACGAATTCCCGAGCCGATATGAAGCGTTGCAGGCGGAACGGCAGATCAAGGGCTGGAGCCGGGCAAAGAAGCTCGCGCTGATCCGTGGCGATTGGCCGCTGATCTCCGAGCTCGCCCGCAATTCCGAAGAGAAGGAAAGGGCTTCGACAGGCTCAGCCCGAACGGGTTTGGGTCCGAAGAGATGAGGATAATCGCCGGCGAGTGGCGCGGCCGACCGCTGCTGGCGCCGCCAGGGGAGGCGACTAGGCCGACCAGCGACCGCGCCCGCGAAGGGCTGTTCTCGATGCTGCAGAGCCGCCTCGGAAGCTTCGAGCGCCTCACCGTCGCCGACCTGTTCGCCGGCACGGGCGCGCTCGGCCTCGAGGCGCTCTCGCGCGGGGCGGCGCACTGCACCTTCGTGGAAAAGGACCGCACGGCGCTGGACGCGCTCAGGCGCAATGTCGATGCGCTGGGCGCAGGCGAACGCGCCGAAGTGAAGGCGCAGGCCGTCGAGCACGCGCCGGCGCCGGCAAGGCCGTTCGACCTCATATTCATCGACGCGCCATACGGCACCGGGCTGGCGCAGTCGGCCCTCGACCGCGCGGCCGAGTGGCTCGCGCCGGACGGTTGGGTCAGCGTCGAGATCAGCGGCGAGCCGCTCAGCCTCGCCGGTTTCCTGGAGCGCGAAGCGGAGCGGCGCTACGGCAAGGCCATTGTCCACATCCTTCGCAAGGCCGCGCAGGCGTGAGCTTTACCGAAGACACGGCGGTGACGGAACGGGGCGGCGTCCTCATCGCCGACATCCGCGAACGCTGGGACATCTGGGGGCCCAATGGCGGGTACCTCGCCGGCATCGCGCTTCGGGCGGCGGGGCTCGCCGCCGGCGAGGGGCAGCGGCCGGCGGGGATCTCGTGTCAATATCTTCGGCGAGGCCGCTTCGGCGAGGGGCGCCTCGAGGTCGGGACGCTCAAGTCCGGACGGAACGCCTCCTGCTTCGGCGTCAGCATGTTGCAGGAGGGCCAGCCGACGCTCACCGCGCAGGTATGGACAATGGCGGCGGCAGCGGCAGCCGAGCCCGATTATTGCGAGATCGGGATGCCGGACGTCCCGCCGCCGGAGGCGCTTCGGCCACCCGCCGCCGACCCCGGCGGCTTCGCCTTCTGGAACAATTTCGATCTTCGCTACGCCAGCCCGGAGCGGCACGGCCTCGCCAATCCCGCGGGTGCGCGCACCACCCGATGGGTCCGCTTCAAGGGATACCAGCCGGGCCCGGACCGCTTCCTCGCCGACGCGCGGGCGCTGCTGCTGATCGACACCCTGCTCTGGCCGGCCCACTGGAGCCGGCGCGCCGAGGAGCTGGATTATGTCGGCCCGACCCTCGACGTCTCGGTCTGGTTCCACGCCTCGTCGGCCCGGGACGAGTGGCTGCTGGCCGACGCCGCCGCCCCGCTCGCCCGCGACGGCCTCGTTTATGGCGAAGGCCGCGTCTGGGCTCGCGACGGCCGGCTGCTGGCCAGCGGGGCGAGCAACATGATGGTCATGCCGCTGCGGCCCGGATATCGGCCGTAAGGGCGCGCTTGAGCTTGCCCACCGGTGCGCCGTTCCCTAGCTGTTCGCTGTGAGCGACGCCGCCCCCGCCCCTGCCCCGGAGCCGCCCTATCTGCGCGGTCTCAACCCGCCGCAGCGCGAGGCGGTGCTGACCACCGACGGGCCGGTGCTGGTCCTGGCCGGCGCGGGTACGGGCAAGACGGCGGCGCTGACGGCGCGGCTGGCGCACCTCCTCTACACCCGCAAGGCCTGGCCGTCGGAGATCCTCTCGGTCACCTTCACCAACAAGGCGGCGCGCGAGATGAAGGCGCGGGTCGGCCGCCTCGTCGGCGACGCGGTGGAGGGGATGCCCTGGCTCGGCACCTTCCACTCGATCGGCGCGAAGATGCTTCGGCGCCATGCCGAACTGGTCGGGCTCAAGAGCAACTTCACCATCCTCGACACCGACGACCAGCTGCGGCTGATGAAGCAGCTGATCCAGGCCGCCGACATCGATGAGAAGAGGTGGCCGGCGCGGATGCTGGGCGGCTATATCGACCGCTGGAAGAACAAGGGCTGGACTCCAGATCAGGTGGATGCCGGCGAGGCGGAAGCCTATGCCAACGGCAAGGGTGCGAAGCTCTATCTGCTCTACCAGGAACGGCTGAAGCAACTCAACGCCTGCGACTTCGGCGACCTCCTGCTCCACATGCTTGTGATCCTGCGCACGCATCGCGACGTGCTCGAGCACTATCAGCAGCGCTTCCGCTACCTGCTCGTCGACGAATATCAGGACACCAACCAGAGCCAGTATCTTTGGCTGCGGCTGCTCGCGCAGAGCCACAAGAACATTTGCTGCGTCGGTGACGACGATCAGTCCATCTACTCGTGGCGGGGCGCGGAGGTGACCAACATCCTGCGCTTCGAAAAGGATTTCCCGGGCGCGAAGATCATCCGGCTCGAGCAGAATTACCGCTCGACGCCGCACATCCTCGCGGCCGCCTCCGGGCTCATCGCTCAGAATGCGGGCCGCCTCGGCAAGACGCTGTGGACCGAGCACGGTGAGGGCGACAAGGTCCAGGTGATCGGCATCTGGGACGGGCCCGAAGAGGCGCGGCGCGTCGGCGAGGAGCTTGAGACGGTCCAGCGCCGCGGCGGCCGACTCGACCAGTGCGCGATCCTCGTGCGCGCCCAGTTCCAGACCCGCGAGTTCGAGGACCGGTTCATCGCCATCGGCCTGCCCTACCGCATCGTCGGAGGTTTCCGCTTCTACGAGAGGGCCGAGATTCGCGACGCGCTCGCTTATCTGCGCCTGATCCAGCAGCCGGCCGACGACCTCGCCTTCGAGCGGATCGTCAACGTCCCCAAGCGCGGGCTCGGCGACAAGGCGGTGGCGAAGATCCACGAGCTTGCCCGCGCCCAGGGCGTGCCGCTGATGCGGGCCGCCGCCCTGATCCTCGATTCGGACGAGCTGACGGCGCAGGCGCGCCGGTCGCTAGGCAATTTGGTCGCCGATTTCGCGCGCTGGCGCGGCAAGCTCGAGGGCCTGCCGCATCCGGAGCTGGCGCGCCTCGTGCTCGACGAATCGGGCTATACGGCGATGCTTCAGGCCGACCGGTCGGCCGAAAGCGCCGGCCGGCTCGAGAACCTCGCCGAGCTCGCGCGGGCGATGGAGGATTACGAGACGCTCGGCGCCTTCCTCGAGCATGTCAGCCTGGTCATGGACAATGACGCGGCCGACGAGGCCGACAAGGTGACCTTGATGACCATCCATGCCGCCAAGGGGCTGGAGTTCGACACCGTCTTTCTCGCCGGCTGGGAGGAAGGCGTGTTCCCCTCGCAGCGCGCGCTCGACGAGGGCGGCAATGCCAGCCTCGAGGAGGAGCGCCGCCTTGCTTACGTCGCCATCACAAGAGCGCGGCGCAAGTGCTTCATATTGCATGCCGCGAACCGCCGAATCTACGGCCAGTGGACCTCCTCCATCCCGTCGCGCTTCGTCGCCGAGCTGCCGGTCGACCATCTCGATCAGGAGACGACGATGTCGGGCGGCGAGTCGCTGTGGCGCGCCAACTGGTCGGAGCGCGCCGACCCCTTCGCCGACGTCGCCCGCCGCACCGGCCGAGGCCCGGGCTGGCAGCGCGCCGCCGCCAGCGGCGCCTTCGAGCGCACCCCGCCGCGGGTCATAGAAGCACGCGCCAGCGCGGTCAGCTTCGGCAATCCGGGCCGAAGCGACATCGCGGTAGGCCAGCGCGTCTTCCACTCCAAGTTCGGCTACGGCGAGGTCGCCGAGGTCGAAGGTAACAAGCTCGAAATCGACTTCGAGCATGCCGGCCGCAAGCGGGTGCTGGACAGCTTCGTCAGCCTCGCCTGAGGCTCCAGCTTGCCCGAATTCGAAGTCATGGCTGCCGGCTCGCCGGCGCCTGATCTGACGGCAAGTTGACTCAACAGGAAGCCGCGCGCATCAAATCGGCTTCTTCTTCCCTGATGTTCTGCCCGAGGGAGCCCCGAAATGGTCCAGACAAGTTACTGCATCGCCTGCAAGGACTTGAGCGGCGGCGCTTCGCTCTGGCTTGGCGGCGTAGAAGACGGCTCCGGTACCTACTGGTGCGACGTGGAAGCGGGAGTCCCGGGGCCGGGAGCGATGGAATATTGGTCGATCATCCCTCTTCCGGGCACCGACGCCTGCTATCTCTGGAACGCGAACGCGAACCTTTACGCAAGCTTCACGGCCGGCGGGCCTGGCGTCGGGCTGCGGGCGCTCGACGTGCACGATCCGAGCTTCATCATGAAGCTCGACGACGTCGGCGACGGCTGGGTCGCGATCAACAACAGTGCCAAAGACGGCGTCTTCACTGCGCAGCAACCGACGCCCGGGGCGCCTGTCCTCGAAAGTCCGTGGAAGGGCGGCGATTATCAAATGTGGCGGTTCGTCGACGCCAATATCCTTCCGGCCCTCGCCCCGGAAAGCGCCGGCTGAGCTTCGCGCCCGCCGCGCACCTTGTGCGGCGGATCGCATGCACCTTTCCAGCCGCACCCGTCCCGCTGCGGAACAGCGCGAATCAGGGGCTGGTCAAGCGGCCTGGCATCCATAAGTGGGGGCCATGGAACGCGCCAAACCGACCATCGCCGGCAGGACGGTACCGATCTGGACCGGGATCGCCCTGAGATCCCTTTTCACGCTTGGGCTGGTGATCATCGCCGCCCACGTCGCCGACTTCAAGGCTTCGGCCTCGTCGTCGCCCCCCGCGCCGAGGCTTGAGCTGACCGACGTGGCGCGGCTGCTCGACCTTCGCCCGGCCGCCGACCCGCGAATCGTCCGGACGGCGATCGGGCCGGTGCGGCGGCTGGTGATCGGCCGCCAGATGCTCCACGGCGACTATGTCTGGAACGACGAGGGCGTCCCGCCGGGCCGCGTCCGGATCCTCGTGGATCTGTCGGCGCAGACGCTGTCGGTGGTGCGCAGCGGCCAGGAGATCGGCCGGGCAGTCATCCTCTACGGCAGCGGCGACAACCCGACTCCGACCGGCACCTTCCCGATCATGGAGAAGGACGCGGACCACGTCTCCAACCTCTATGAAGCGCGCATGCCGTTCATGATGCGCCTGACCCGTGACGGGGTGGCGATCCACGGCAGCAACGTGCGCTACGGCTGGGCGAGCCGCGGCTGCGTCGGCGTGCCGAACGAGTTCGCGGAATTGCTGTTCGCACAGGCGCGGGTGGGCGACCGGGTGACGATCGTCAGCGGCGCCGCGCCGGCCGCGCCGGCCGCCTGAGACCTACCCTACACCATCCTTCGGGTGCCCCCCTCCCCGCCAGAGCGGGGAGGAATATCAGAACACCGCCCGCGGCGAGTCCTCGCGCATCATCTGCTGGCGGACCAGCGGGATGGGCGGGCCGCCGAAGCTTAAGAAGCGGTCGTGGAATTCCTTCCAGGCGCGCCGCCCGCCGCGGCCGCGGGTCCAGTCCTCGCGCAGCCGGCGGATCATCAGCTTGCCCATCGTGTAGTTCAAATAGGCCGGATCGTAGGTGCCGCGCGCCGCCTGCTGGCGGGCATTGCCCTCGTCCTGGAAGCATTGGTCGCGGAACATCTGGCGCGACTGCTCCATCGTCATCCGGCCGGTGTGCATGCCGATAGCGCTGAGGAAGCGGCAGTCGCGCAGCAGGGCGTTGGAGAGTTGGCCGATGTGGGTCTCGGGACTGCCGTTGCCGAGGCCGGCATCCCACATCATCTCCTCGCCATAATGCGCCCAGCCCTCGGCGAAGGCGTAGCCGACGAACACGCGCCCGAACAGGAAGGGCGAACGGTTGGCGTGCAGGAAGTTGAGGAAGTGGCCCGGCCACACTTCGTGCACCGAGGTGAACATGAGGTCGGCCTGGCCGGGCACGAAGCCCTCCTGGATCTCGCGCGGCCAGGCCGGGTCGGGCGGCGCGATGTAATAGACCGACGGCAGCCCGCGCTCATAAGGCCCGGGAATGTTGATGTAGGCGAAATTCTGCCGATTATAGGGCGGCGCCTCCTCGACCTGCGCCTCCTCCGTGCCCGGGATCGACACCAGATCGTGCTCCTGGATGAAGCTCTTCAGCCCAGCGAGCTGCGCCCGCGCCCCGGCGACGGGGCCGCCGGCGGGCTTGTTGCGGTTCATCCGCTCCATGCAGTCGGGCACCGTCGCCCCGGGCGCGAACTGGGCGCAGGCGTCGCGAAGCGCCTGCTGGTTGCGCTGAAGGTCCTGCCGACCGACCGCCTCGAGCTCGGCGATGGGCGTGTCGACCATCTCGGTGTCGCGAAGCATCTGGGCGAAGCGCTCCGGCCCGAGCTGGAAATTCTGGGTCGCGTTCGGCCGCTGCGCCTCGATCCAGTCGGCGAGGCTCGCCATCGCCTGCGCAGCCGCGTCGGAGGCCTGGTTGAGCTCCCGCTGCAGCGCCGCGTCCTGCACCTGGGCGAAGGCGGCCTTCCCGTCGCCGCGATAATATTCGGCGAAGCCGCCGAAGCCCGCCTTGCCGTAATCGATGAAGCTGAGCGGCATCGGCGTGCGCAGGTTGGCGCGTGCCTGCTGCGCGGCCCTCGGCACGTTGCGCAGGTAAGCGATATAGGCGCGCAGCCTTTGCTCCGGCGGCGCGTACGGGCGGGTCACATAGACCGACGGATCCAGCGAGCCGACGTAGAAAGCCGGGTTGGTGTGGGGGAAGTCGGCGACGCTGAGCCAGAAGAGCTGCCCGCGCATCACGCCGATCAGGTAATCGCGCTCGAACCTCTGCTCGCGAGTCAGCCGCTCCGGATCGAAGGCTTCGGCGGCGGCGATGGTGGAGCGCAGGAAGGAGACGCTGTTGGCGAGGCCGGTGCCGCTCCAGTCGGGGAGCTGCCCGTCAAATTCGTGGCGGCCCTGGTTGACCGCGAATTCGGGGTTGAGCCGGAAATAGGCGTCGATCGAGCGGTTGAGGAATTCCGGCCACGCGCCCTGCGCCTGGGCCGTGGACGCGGTGTCGGAGCCGGCGGTGGTCGAGGCGCAGCCGGCGGTCAGCAAGGCGAGCACGGAAGCGGCGGCCAGGAGGGGCTTGGCGGTCATTCGGCGATCCTTCCACTCGAACCCCCCGGGCGCCTCTGCCACGCCCCGCCGCGACTTTCCAGAAGGAAGTCTCCGCCGCAGGGCTCCGCACGGCTGGCCGCGGTGGCTTTCGTGGCCGCGCTTGTTGCCGCTTCGCCCGCCGCTTCCTAAGTGCGTGCGCTGATGCCCGCCGCCACGCCTTTCGCGGTTCGCGACTACCGCTTCTACTGGGTAGCGCGCCTCGCCTCGACGATCGCCCAGATGAGCATGGTGATCGTCATCGGCTGGCAGGTGTACGACATTGCCCGGCTGACCATGGACGTGAAGGGCGCGGCGCTTCAGCTCGGGCTGATCGGCATCGTCCAGTTCGTGCCGCTGTTCGCGCTGACGCTGGTGACCGGCTGGACCGCGGACCGCCTCGACCGGCGCTTCATCGCCCGCGCGACCATCGCTCTCGAAGTGCTGTGCGCCGTCATCCTCGGCTGGCTGTCCTGGCAGGGCAGCGTCACCCTTCCCGCCTTGTTCGCCGTGGCAGCGCTGCTGGGGGTCGCCCGGGCCTTCGCCATGCCGGCGCTCCAGGCGCTGGCCCCCAATTTAGTTCCGCGCGAGATCCTGCCCAAGGCGATCGCGATGAGCTCGCTCGCCTGGCAGTCCGGCGCGATCGCCGGACCGGCGGTCGGCGGCTATCTCTACGCCTGGGCGCCGCACATGCCCTATGCCGTCGCGGCCGGGCTGTTCGCGCTGTCGCTGGCGTGCATGTTCATGATCGGGCCGAAGCCGCGAAGCGCAATTGAAGGATCGAAGAATCCGTGGCGCCAGATGGTCGACGGCCTGGGCTACGTCCGTCACAACCGGCTCGTGCTGGGCGCCATCTCGCTCGACCTTTTCGCGGTGCTGCTCGGCGGCGCGACGGCGATGCTGCCGGTCTATGCCCGGGACATCCTTCACACAGGCCCGGAAGGGCTCGGCCACCTGCGCGCCGCTCCGGCGCTCGGCGCCACCCTCACCGCCTTGTGGTTCTCGTTCCGCCCGCTCAGGCACAATGTCGGCGTCAAGATGCTCGCCGCGGTCGGGGTGTTCGGTGCTTCGACGGCGGTCTTCGGCCTCTCCCGCTGGATGGCGCTGTCGCTCGTATGCCTGGCGCTGCTCGGCGCCGCCGACATGCTGTCCGTCTACGTGCGCCAGTCGCTGATCCAGCTTTACACGCCGGACGCGATGCGCGGCCGCGTCGGCTCCGTCTCCACCCTTTTCATCTCCGCCTCGAATGAACTGGGCGAGGCGGAAAGCGGATTCCTCGCCGCGCTGATCGGGCCGGCCGCCGCGGTCGTCGCCGGCGGCGTCGGCGCCATCGCCATCACCTTGCTCTGGGCGCGCTGGTTCCCGGAGCTTCGCCGGGCACGAAGCTTCGACGTGCCCGAACTCAATCCTCAGCCAAAGGAGGCACAGACATGAGAGCCGCGAACATCCTCGAGACGATCGGCAACACCCCGCACGTACGCGTTCGGCGCCTGTTTGGAGACGCCGAAGTGTGGATCAAGCAAGAGCGCGCCAATCCCGGCGCGTCGGTAAAGGATCGAATCGCCCTCGCCATGGTCGAGGAGGCGGAGCGGTCGGGCAAGCTCGCGCCCGGCGGAACGATCATCGAGCCGACGTCGGGAAATACCGGTATCGGGCTCGCCATGGTGGCGGCGGTGAAGGGCTACCGGCTGGTCCTCGTCATGCCCGAGAGCATGAGCCTGGAGCGACGGCGGCTGATGCTCGCTTACGGCGCGACGTTCGCCCTGACGCCGCGCGAAAAGGGCATGAAGGGCGCAATCGAGCGGGCGCAGGAGCTGATCGAGCAGACGCCCGGCAGCTGGATGCCGCAGCAGTTCGAAAATCCCGCCAACCTGGAAGTGCACCGGCGCACCACCGCTCAGGAGATCCTCGCCGACTTCCGCGACTCGCCGATCGACGTGCTGATCACCGGCGTCGGCACCGGCGGCCACATCACCGCCTGCGCCGAGGTGCTGAAGCCCGAATGGCCGAACCTCCAGGTGTTCGCCGTCGAGCCGACGCTGTCGCCGGTTCTCTCCGGCGGCCAACCGGGGCCGCACCCGATCCAGGGCATCGGCGCCGGCTTCGTCCCGGGAATCATGGACACCAGTCTCCTCGACGGAGTCATTCAGGTCGATCCGGCCGAGGCCAAGGAGATGGCCCGCCGCTCCGCCCGGGAGGAAGGCATGCTGGTCGGCATCAGCTCGGGGGCGACCCTGGCCGCGATCCGCCAGAAGCTCGACGAGATCGGCCCGGGCAAGCGCATCCTCGGCTTCAACTACGACACCGGCGAGCGCTATCTGTCCGTGCCCGACTTCCTGCCGGAACAGTGACGGCAGCGCGCCTTCACCCACGCCCCTCCTTCGCCCTTACCCGGGCGAGGGCGGAGCGCTCGGAAAGGCGCGCCAGCCACGCCTCGATCGCCGCCGACGCCCCCAGCACGTCAGGCGCGAAGCGAAGCAGGCTGCCATAGACCAGGTCGACTACTGAGAAGCGTTCCCAAAGCAGCCACGGCCTCCGCGACAGCGCCGCCTCGATCCGAGCGGCCAGAAAGTCGCGTGCCGTCTCCTGGCGACCGTCCAGCGCCGCACCGGCGAGCGCCGCCGACATCAGCGGCTCGAACACCGAAGTGGCGAGGCCGAGCCAGCCGACATATTCCGCCCGCTTGGGATGGCCGAGCGGCGGCGCCAGCTGCGCGTCCGAAAACGCATCGCCAAGGTGCATCCAGATTGCGAGCGACTCCACGATCAGCTCGTCGCCGTCCAGGATGCAGGGCACCTGCTTGAGCGGATGCGGGTTAGCCGGGTCGGGGCCGCCGCTTCCGTCCGGACGCGCAATCGAAACCGGCACAAGCTCATAGGGGGCGCCGAGCTCTTCCAGCAGCCAGAGGATCCGGGTTGAACGCGAAAGGGTGGCGTTGAAAAGGGTGATCATAGGCGTCTCCACGGCGCACAGCCGCGGACTCGGAAGCGAAGCTCCCGGCGCGGCTGCAGGTTTTCGAAGGATCGGCCTTGGCGGCCGACGCTCAAATTACCGTCGCGGCCGCTGCGCCGCAACTGCTACCGGATCGTCGCCATCTCGTAGAGGAAGTCGACATAGCCCATCGCCGCTTCGCGCAGGCCGGCGACGGCGGGGTTGTTGCTTTCGATGACGAAGAATTCGTCCGGTGCGTGGGCGCCGCCGCCGAAGCCGAGGCCGAACTGGCCGGCGGGCTTGCGCAGCGGATCGCCGGTGAAGACGAAGCCGGGCCAGGAGCCGGCGCTGCGCGGGAACAGGCTGTAGGGGATGTTGGCCCTGGTCAGCACCGCCTGCTGGGCGCGGATCACGCCGCTGTCCTCGGCCGTCTCGTTCGGGTCGTAGCCGCCGGTCATGTTGACCTCGACGTCGCCGAAGCCGTGCTGCGCCAGGTGCGCGCGAAGCTTGGGCAAGGCGTCGGCGACCGTCATGTTCGGGACCAGGCGAAGGTCGAGCTTGGCGACTCCGCGCGCCGGCAGCACCGTCTTGCCGCCGGGGCCGGTATAGCCGGCGACCAGCCCCTCGATGTTGACGGTCGGCTGCGACACCAGCCGCTCGAGCGACTCGCGCCAGGGCAAATTGTCGATCCACTGGCGAACGCCGAGCTGCTGCTTCACTTCCTCTTCGCTGCGGGTGCGGGCGCTCTCGGCGATGAGCGCGCGTTCGCGCTCGGTCAGCGGCCGGACATGCTCGAACCATCCTTCGATCGCCGGCGTGTTGCCTTCGTCGCGCACCAGCGTCGTCAGGGCGTGGACGAGGTGCCAGACGGGGCTGTCGACCTGCGCCTTGAGGCTGGAGTGGACGTCGCGCGCCGGGCCCCTGCCCCAGCGCTCGCCGCTCGCCACGAGCTCGCATTCGATGATGCCCTTGGCGCCGAGGTTGATGGTGACCGAGCCGTTGGCGCTCTGCGAGGCGGACGGGATGATGACTCCGTCCGCGCGGCGCATGGCCGCCAGCACTTCGGGATCCCGAAGCGCGTTGATGAAGTTGGGCGAGCCGATCTCCTCCTCGCCTTCCGCCAGCAGCACCAGGTTGACCGGCAGCCGCCGCCCCGACGCGCGGAACGCGTGGAGCGCCGCCAGGAAGGCGCCTTCCGGCCCTTTCTGGTTGACGGCGCCGCGGCCGCGGATGGCGCGTCCGAGCGGGACGTCGACGATCCGGCCCTCGAGCGGCGGAGAGGCCCATTCGGCCGGGTCGAACTGCTTGACGTCGTACATGAAATAGAGGCCGACGGTGCGCCGGGCGCCGGCGTCCAGGGTCCCGAACACGGCCGGGCTGCCACCGGTCGCCACCTTGCGCACGCCGGTGAAGCCGGCCTCCGTCGCCAGCCGCGCCATGTAATCGGCGCCTTCCTCTACGTTCAGCCGCTCGGCGGCGATGGTGGGAAGCGCGATCCATTGCTGGATGCGCCGCACCGATTCCTCATAGCCCGCGTCGACGGCGCGGCGGATTGCGTCGCGGTCGCCGTCGCGGCGGCTGCGGGCGAGCGTTGCGGCCGGCGCGAGCAAGGCGGCCGAGGCCGCGGCGGTCTTGAGGACGGTTCGGCGGTCGGTGGCGAAGCTGTCGGTCATGGCGGTCCCCTGGTTGCTGAGCGCATCTAAACAGCCCCGGAGTTCATGCGTCCAGAGGAACCGGCGCCCGTCCCGCCCGTTCGGGAGGCGTAACAGTTTCGGGAGCCTGGAATCATGGACGAACGCGACAGGGAACGGGTCGTCGTCGAGGAGACGCCGCCGAGGGTCGAGCGCGAGACGACGGTCATCAGCACCGGCGAAGGCCGCGGCGGCGGCGGGGCGATCGCCGCCATCGTCTTGCTGCTGATCGTCGGCCTGCTGCTGTTCCTCTATTTCGGCGGCTATCTCAGCCGTGCCGCGGATGAGACGAACATCAACGTCAACGTCGACGCGCCCGACGTCCAGCTTCCGGACGTGGACATTCCGGCGCCGACGACGCCCAGCAACAGCTCCTAGTTACGCGGCGCCTGGCGCCGGTAGCTGAGCGCTTCGGCGACGTGCACCCTGCCGACGCCCTCGCTTCCGGCGAGGTCGGCGATGGTGCGGGCGACGCGCATGACCCGGTGATAGCCGCGGGCGGAGAGGCGCATCGCTTCGGCGGCCTGGCCGAGCAGGCGCCGGCCGGGCTCGTCGGGGGTGGCGACCTGCTCCAGCAGATCGCCGTCGACCTCGGCGTTGGTGCGCAGGCCGCGGCCTTCGTAGCGGCCGGTCTGGACGTCGCGGGCGGCGGCGACTCGGCTGGCGACTTCTGCGGAACCTTCCGAGGGCGGCGGCAGGACGAGGTCGGCGGCGGCGACGGCCTGAACGTCGACATGGATGTCGATCCGGTCGAGCAGCGGCCCCGACACCTTGGCCTGGTAATCGGCCGCGCAGCGCGGCGCTCGCGAGCACGCGAGCGCGGGATCGCCGAGATGGCCGCAGCGGCAGGGATTCATCGCCGCCACCAGCTGGACGCGCGCCGGAAAGGTGACGTGAGCATTGGCCCGGGCGACCTGCACCGCCCCCGTCTCCAGCGGCTGGCGAAGCGAATCGAGCACCGAACGCTGGAACTCGGGAAGCTCATCGAGGAACAGGACGCCCAGATGGGCGAGGCTGACCTCGCCGGGGCGCACTTTGAGGCCGCCGCCGACCAGCGCCGGCATCGAAGCGCTGTGGTGCGGCGCCCGGAACGGGCGGGTGCGGATCAGCCGCCCATCCTTCAACTCGCCCGCGACGCTGGCGATCATCGACACTTCGAGCGCTTCCGACGGCGTCAGCTCCGGCAGGATGCCTGGCATGCAGGCGGCGAGCAGCGACTTGCCGGCGCCGGGGGGTCCCACCATGAGCAGATTGTGGCCGCCGGCCGCGGCGATCTCGAGCGCGCGCTTGGCGGTCTCCTGGCCTTTCACCTGCGACAGGCAGGGGCCGAGTCCCGGCGGGTCTGCCTCGCCCGGCTTCGGCGGCGACAAGACGGCGCTGCCGCGCAGGTGGTTCATCAGCGCGATCAGGTCGGTGGCCGGGACGACCTCGAGCTCGCCGGCCCAAGCCGCTTCAGGGCCCTGCGCGGCGGGGCAGATCAGGCCCAGGCCCTGCGAGGAGGCGTGGATCGCCGCCAGCAGCACGCCCGGCGACGGCGCGACCCGGCCGTCGAGGCTGAGCTCGCCGACCGCAAGATAGCCCGCGAGCGTCTCGCGGTCGATCGCGCCCATCGCGGCCAGCAGCCCGAGCGCGATCGGCAGGTCGTAATGCGAACCTTCCTTGGGCAGGTCAGCCGGCGAGAGATTAACGGTGATCCGCTTGGGCGGCAGCGACAGCCCGATCGCCGCGAGGGCCGCGTGGACGCGCTCGCGGCTCTCGCCCACCGCCTTGTCGGGAAGGCCGACGACCAGGAACTTGGGCAGGCCGGCGGCGATCTGCACCTGGACCTCGACCGACCGCGCCTCGAGGCCGAGGAAGGCGACGGTGGCGACGTGAGCGACCATAGGAATTCAGCCCCCTTCCCCCGCTTTCCCTCCAAAACGGAGAGCGACTCATCCATTTTGGAGAGACCACGCCGCCAAGTCGAGCCTCAACGCGCAATTGCGCGGCGGGAAGCGGCTCCCCACATGCGCGCGATGAGCGTTCGAAGCCGCTGGCACGAATGGGGGCGGATCCCGCTGGTGCGCCAGTGCCTGTTCGGCGTCGGCGTGCTGCTGATCCTGGTCTCCCCGCTGGTCGGGGCCATCCCCGGGCCCGGCGGAGTCCTCGTCTTCGCGCTCGGGCTCGGGCTGGTGCTCAAGTACAGCGAATGGGCCAAGCGCCAATATGTCCGCTTCAAGCGGCGCCACCCGAACAAGGGGCGCTGGGCGGACTGGGGGCTGCGCCGCAGCAGCGCCCGGCGCCGCGAGGAGCGGGTGAAGGCGCAGCAGGAAGAGCAGGCGACGCTGCCGGAGTGAGCGCCGGCCGGCGCGGAGTCAGCGGGGGCGCGACGGCCGCTCGATCTGCCCGGTCAGCCAATGCTCGTCGCCGGCGATCAGCAGCTCGCCATTGACTCCGACCAGCGCCCGCGCCTCGCCGTTCATCAGGCGCATCAGCCGGTCGCCGAGCGCGCCCTGCGCCTCCGGGCATTGCGGCGTATCGGACGGCGGCGGGTCGGTGAAGAAGCGCAGCACCGCCCCCTCCCGGCGCATCACTCCGCCCATCTCGATGCAGCGCACACGCATGTCCCAGCGCCTCGCGGCAAGCCGAAGCCGGCTTTCCGGCTCCTCCACGCGCATCCGCAACGCCTCGCCGTCGAAGGCGAGCAGCGCCGCGCCCAGCGTAGACGGGGTGGGCAAGGCGCGGGGCACGTCCTCGGCCGCGGCTGCAGGGCCCTGGCGCCGCAGCCGGATCATGCCGTCCCGGTCGACCAGCGCCAAGCGTCCCTCTCCCGCCGCCGCGATGCGTGGCGAGGCGGCGAGGAGCCCGGTGATCCGCGCCTCCTGCGCCGTCAGCGGACCGCAGCCCTGCTCGGTCTGCGGGCCCGGATGGGTGAGGAGCCGCCCCCGGTGCGCGAGGAACAGCCCCTGGATCGAATTGCAGCCGGTATGGCCGCGATAGCCGGCGCCGCGGAACAGGAGGGCCGGCTGCGTTCCGGCGGCGGGCGCGCGGCCGTCGATCGCCTCGACGCGCCAGCGCCCGGCGAGCAGGGCGGACTGGTCGGTCATGGCCTCGAGGCGGCGCTCGCCGACAGCCATGTGGCCGCCGCCGGCGATCAGCAGCTCCCCGTTCGGGCCGGTGACGAAGCGCGGATTGGCCGCCATCAGCGCACCTAGCCGGGCGTCCATCGCCGCCGCCGGTTCCGGGCAGAGCTGCTCGGTGGTCGCGGACGGGCCGGTAAGCACGATCCGGTCTCGCTCCTGGCGCCAGGTGCCGGACAGAGTGGCGCACGCGGCCTGGGCGGACCATCTGTCCGCCTCGAAGCGAAGCGCTCCGCCGCCTTCGCGGCCGGGAGCTCGCAGCGGCATGTCGTCCAGCGTGCCGAGGGTCCAGCTCGTGCCGGCGAGCACTGCCGGGCGATACTCCTCCTCGGCCGCCGGAGCGGCAGGCGCACCGCCGCGCTCGAGCAGCATCCGGTGCGACGCGCCGGCGATCAGGAGCCGCCCCGCCTCGTCCAGCGACAGCTGCGGCGCACCACGGAAGGCGCCGGTGATCGCGTCTTCCTGGGCGGTGAGGTCGCCGCAGCCGATCAGGGTCTGCATCGCCGGCGCGGCATAATAGCGGCCGGCTTCGAAAAGCCCGAGACCGCCGAAGAAATTGCAGCCGCTGGTCCCGCCATAGCTGCTTGGACCGAAGGCGATGCGCGGCGTCCGCTCGCCGCCGGAATCCTCGCGGGTGCCGCGCGGGGCGGCGCCGTCGACCGAGACGATCCGCCAGCTGCCCTCGATGTCGCTGAACGCCGGTGCCGCCTCACTGGCAGGCGCAGCCTCGACGGCTTCAGCGCCGGCGGGCGGCGCCGGCTCGGGCGCTGCCGCGCAGGCGGCCGGCGCAACCAGCATGAACGCGGCCGCGGCTCGCCGCAGGAGAAGGCGCTTGATCATCACGCCAGCCTTACGCGACGCTTCCTGAACGGGCGCCGAGCGGACCGCGGCAGATTGACTTGCCGGGCGCCTTTGCGTATCGGCGCGGGCAAGGAAGGCCGCCCGATGGCGGCCCTTTTTCATGAATCTTACGAGGATGAGCGATGAAGCGCACCTTCCAGCCGAGCAATCTCGTGCGCAAGCGCCGGCACGGCTTCCGCGCGCGGATGGCGACGGTCGGCGGCCGCAAGGTGATCGCCGCGCGCCGCAACCGCGGCCGCAAGCGCCTGTCGGCCTGACCGCACCGGCGATTACCCGGCTCACCCGCCGCGCCGACTATCTCGCCGCTAACCGCGGCGCCCGCGCGCCCACGCCCGGTTTCGTCCTGCTGGTGCGGCGGCGCGAGGACGACGAGCGCGGCATGCGCGTCGGCATCACTGTCTCCAGGAAGGTCGGCAACGCCGTCGTGCGCAACCGAATGAAGCGGCGCTTTCGCGAGCTCGCCCGCGCCATTCTGCCGGAGGCGGGCATCGCCGGCGCCGACCACGTCCTGATCGGTCGGTCCGGCGGCATCGAGCGGCCGTTCGCCGAGCTTCGCCGCGATCTCGAGCGGGCGCTGGGGCGGCTGCGCTGATGGTCGCCCGGCTGCTCATCCTGATCGCCCGCGGCTGGCAGGTCGGCCCGTCGCGAATGCTTCCGCCCAGCTGCCGCTACGACCCCAGCTGCTCGGCCTATGCAATCACCGCGCTTTCCCGCTATGGCGCGCTGCGCGGAAGCTGGCTGGCGCTCAGACGCCTGCTCCGCTGCCACCCCTGGGGGGGATCCGGCGTCGATCCAGTGCCATGAGGAATGCGTGAACGAACATAGGAACATGATCCTCGCGGTGGTGCTGTCGGCGCTCGTCCTGGTCGGGTGGGGCTTCCTGAGCGAGACCTATTTCCCGGCCGCCAACCCGCCGACGACCAAGGTCGAGAAGGGCCGTCCGGTGGCGCTGCCTCAGCCTAACGCCGATCCGGCCGCGGATTCGCCGCAGGCGGTGCGAGACCGGCGGCTCGTCCTCGCCGAAACGCCGCGCGTTGCGATCGACACGCCGAGCCTCCGGGGCTCGATCAACCTCAAGGGCGCGCGGGTCGACGATCTGGTGCTGATCCGGCAGCGCGAAGGCCTCGATCCCAACTCGCCGCCGGTTCGGCTGTTCTCGCCCGGCGGCAGCCCCGGCGCCTATTTCGGCAGCTTCGGCTGGACCGGCCAGGGCGCGCGGACGCCCGACGCGAACACCGTCTGGCAGGCGAGCGGCACCCGCCTCACCCCTTCGACGCCGGTGACCCTGAGCTGGAACAACGGCCAGGGCCTGATCTTCCGGATCCAACTCGCCATCGACGAGGCCTATCTCATCACCGCGCGGCAGCGGGTCGACAATCGCGGCGCCGGCGCCGCCGCCCTTCGCCCCTACGCGCTCGTCAGCCGCGTCGGCGCCTCGTCCGACCCGGACCCGTGGACCGCCCATGTCGGGCCGATGGGCGTGTTCAACGGCGCCGCCGACTATGACAACGACTATGCCGACATCGCCGAGGAGGGCGAGCACCGCTTCTCCAGCCGTGGCGGCTGGGTCGGCTTCACCGACAAATACTGGCTGGCCGCCGTGATCCCCGACCAGGGCAGCAATGTCGATGCCGCGATCCGGCACAGCCGGACCGGCAACGTCTTCCAGAGCGAGTTCCAGGCCGCGCCGCAGATCGTGCCGCCCGGGCAGGCGGCGGAATATGTCACCCGGATGTTCGCAGGCGCCAAGGAGGTGCAGCTGCTCGACCGCTACAGCGACGCGCTGGGAACGCCGCTGGAGCGGGCGATCGACTGGGGCTGGTTCCGCTGGTTCATGATCGGGATCTATTCGCTGCTGAACTGGCTGTTCGCGCATATCGGCAATTTCGGAGTCGCGATCATCTGCCTGACCGTGATCGTCCGGCTGCTGCTCTTCCCGGTGGCGCAAAAGCAGTTCGCCTCGATGGCCGCGATGCGGGTCGTCCAGCCGAAGATGAAGGCGCTTCAGGAGCGCTACAAGGACGACCGCACCAAGCTGCAGGAAGAGGTGATGAAGCTCTACAAGGAGGAGAAGGTGAATCCGGTCGCCGGATGCCTTCCGATCCTCCTGCAGATCCCCATCTTCTACGCGCTTTACAAGGTGTTGTTGCTCGCCGTTGAGATGCGGCACGAGCCGTTCGCGCTGTGGATCCGCGACCTTGCGGCGCCGGACCCGCTGACGCCCGTCAACCTGTTCGGCTATTTGCCGTTCCAGCCGCCGCACGCGCTGGCCATCGGCGTGCTGCCGATCCTCCTGGGAGTGACGATGTGGCTTCAGATGCGCCTGAACCCGCAGGCCACCGACCCGATGCAGCGG
>DASZEO010000036.1:0-3816 GCA_035940755.1 Allosphingosinicella sp.
CCAATAGGCGCCGAACTCGCTCTGCGGGCAGAAATGGACCGGGTCCTCGGCGCGCAGCCGCTCGAACAAGGGCGCGAAGGCGTTATCCCGCCACAGCTCGGGGCGGCTGACATCCACGGGATCGATCGACGATGCGGCATCGAGCGGCGATGTCGAAGTGGCCATGCTTCCCTCCCGCCTGAGACGGTAGGCCGATCCGACGCTGGACGGAAGCTTTCGCGGCGCAGGCGTTCGCGTGCGGTTCCGGACGTGTTGTCCGCTTTCGGACGTCGGGCCGCTGCTCCGCCGTGCCCGCTGCCAGAGCCGCAGGCGTGGCACGTATGTTGCTTCGCTGCGGATGAAGGAGGGGCTTTGTTATGTTCCGCCATTACCTGCTGATGGGAGTCCGAACGCTGGCGCGCAGCCGCGCCTATTCGTTCAGCAACATGTTCGGCCTCGCGGCAGGCTTTGCCAGCTGCCTCCTCATCCTGCTCTTCGTCCGCTACGAGCTGAGCTTCGATCGCTGGCTGCCGCATGCCGATCGCACGTACCAGGTTCAGCTCAGCCTCCACGATCCCGAGTCCGGGGCCGTTGACCTGCAGATGGCGCCCTATCCCGCGGCGGCGGCGCTGGCCGGCGACTTCCCGCAGGTCGAGGCCAGCGCGGGGAGCTTCACCGCCCGTCCGGTGATCCTTCGCGACGGCGTCGCCACGCTTCCGGAGCGCGACGCGCTGATGGCCGACGCGAATTTCTTCGAGGTCGTGTCGATCCCGCTGGTGAGCGGCGATCCGCGCACCGTGCTGTCGCCGGCGAACTCCGTGGTGCTGAGCCGGTCCGAGGCCCGCCGCTATTTCGGCGAGCGCGATCCGGTCGGGCAGGTGATCACGATCCTCCACCGCGGCCAGCGCCGCGACGTGCGCGTGACCGGGATGTTCGAGGACCTGCCGGCCAACAGCCACATGCGCTTTCCGATGGTGTTCCGGCTCAACCCGTCCGATTACGCCGATGAGCCCGGGCTGATCGCTGACTGGGACAATATCAGCGGCTATGTCTACGCCAGGCTCCGGCCCGGCGCCGACCCTTCGGCGGTGGCGGCGGGGCTGCCGGCCTGGGTCCGCCGCCATGTGCCGGTCCCCGTCGGCGAGCGACGGCGGGAGAACGGCCAGACCTACCAACTCACGCGCGTGACCGACGTCCATCTCGGGCGAAGCCAGACGGCCGCGATGACGCCCGGCTCCGACTCGAAGACGATCGTCACCTTCGCCGGCGTCGCGCTGATGATCCTCGCCATCGCCTGCTTCAATTTCATCAACCTCTCTACGGCCCGAGCGGCGCGCCGCGCCCGCGAAGTCGGCGTGCGCAAGGTGTTGGGCGCGCGGCGGCGTCAGCTGGTGGCTCAGTTCGTCACCGAATCGATGATGATCGTCGGCGCGGCGATGCTGGTCGCTTTGGCGGCCGTCGAACTGGCGGCGCCGATGCTCGGAAACCTCATCGATGCCGACCTCGGCTTCGACTATTTCGGCTCCGGCGGCCTGTGGCTGGCGATTGTCGGTCTGGTCGGTGGGGTGGGGCTGCTGGCGACGATCTACCCGGCGCTGGTTCTAGCCCGCTACCAGCCCGGCAAGGTGTTGAAGGCGAACAGGAACACCGTGGACATCGGCGGTTCGGGTCGGCTGCGCAACCTGCTCGCCGCCGCTCAATTCTCGGTCGTGATCGGCTTCCTCGTCTGCACCGCGGTGGTCTACGCGCAGACGCTGCACGCCCGGACGGTGGAGCTGGGCTACGAGCGGCAGGGACTCATCCGAATCGATAATCTCGACCGCGCCGGAGCGTCCGCCGCGGCGCTCGTCGCCGAGGTGCGGCGCCTGCCGGGGGTCGAGAGCGCGGGGCGCTCGACTATCGCGCCCGGCACCGGCAATGTCAGCGTCACGACCGCCACTCTTTCGGGGCGGACCGAGCCGGTCTCGATCGGCCTGTACAAGGTCGACGAAGGCTTCTTCGGCACGATGGGCACCCGACTTCTCGCCGGCCGCAATTTTTCGTCCCGCCACGCGCTCGACGAGTCCACGCTCCCAAGCGCCGAAGACGGGGATGCCGAGCGCGCCCTCGCTGCCCGGGGAATCAACGTCGTCGTCAGCGCGCTAGGCGCGCAGCGGCTCGGCTTCGCGACGCCCGCGGCCGCCATCGGGCGCGAGGTCCGCCTGGGCTTCGCTGAGAGTGAACGGGGCGGCGTTCCGGCGACCATCGTCGGAGTTGTCCAGGACGTGCGGTACCGCTCGCTGCGCGAGGAGCTGGCGCCGATGGCCTACCGCTACGTCCGCGAAGGGACGGACCGGCTCGTGCTTCGCTACTCGACCGCCGACCCGACGGCCCTCCTCGAGCAGGTGCGCGCCGTCTGGCGCTCGCGCGCGCCGGACGTGCCGTTCGAGGCCACCTTCGTCGAGGATGCCGTCGCCCGCATGTATGACGGCGACGCCGCACGGGGGCACCTCTTCTTCGCCTCGTCGGCGCTGGCAGTGGCGATCGGCTGCCTCGGCCTGTTCGGCCTCGCTGCCTTCCTCGCCGAACGGCGGACGATGGAGATCGGCCTTCGCAAGGTGTTCGGAGCCAAGGTCGGCGACATTGTCGGCCTCCTGGTCTGGCAGTTCAGCCGGCCGGTCCTGTTCGCCAACCTCATCGCCTGGCCGGTGGCCTGGTGGGTGATGCGCGACTGGCTCGACGGCTTCACCGACCGGATCGCGCTCAGCCCGGCTTTCTTCGTCGGCGCCGGCCTGGTCGGCTTCGCCATCGCCGCGGCGACCGTCGGCGGCCATGCGCTCAAGGTGGCGCGCGGGCGCCCGATCGACGCGCTTCGCTACGAATAGCGCTGCGCCAGCGGCTTTACAGGCGCCGGGGCGGTCCCTAATCGCCCGCCATGACGATCCAGCCGACCGACTCCGTCCTCATCGTCGACTTCGGAAGCCAGGTGACTCAGCTGATCGCCCGGCGGGTGCGCGAGGCCGGCGTGTACAGCGAGATCGTGCCCTTCAGCCGGGCCGTCGAGGCGCTGGAGCGGATGCGGCCCAGCGGCATCATCCTCTCGGGCGGCCCCGCCTCGGTCACCTTCGAGGACAGCCCGCGCGCCGACCATGCCTTGTTCGAGGCGGGCGTCCCCGTGCTGGGCATCTGCTACGGCCAGCAGCTGATGGCCGAGCAGCTCGGCGGCAAGGTCGTCGCCGGCGATCATAGCGAGTTCGGCCGAGCGTTCATCGAGATCCAGGACCGCTGCGCCCTGTTCGATGGCCTGTGGGCGCCGGGCGAGCGCCACCAGGTGTGGATGAGCCACGGCGACAAGGTGGAGGCGATGCCCGACACCTTCCGTGTCGTCGCGCGGTCCGACACCGCGCCTTTAGCGGCCACGGCCGACGACGAGCGCCGCCTCTACGGCGTTCAGTTCCACCCGGAGGTCGTGCACACGCCCGACGGCGGCCGGCTGATCGCCAATTTCGTGCGTCACGTCTGCGGCCTCGGCGGCGACTGGACGATGGCGGAGTTCCGCGCGACCAAGATTGCCGAGATTCGCGCCCAGGTTGGGCAGGGGCGAGTCATTTGCGGCCTCTCCGGCGGCGTGGATTCCGCCGTCGCCGCGGTGCTGATCCACGAGGCGATCGGCGACCAGCTCACCTGCGTCTTCGTCGACCACGGCCTGATGCGCCAAGGCGAGGCCGAGCAGGTCGTCAGCCTGTTCCGCAATTCCTACAACATCCCCCTGGTCCACGTCGACGCCGAGGACCTGTTCCTGGGCGGCCTCGCCGGCGTCACCGACCCGGAAGCGAAGCGCAAGTTCATCGGCAAGAC
>DASZEO010000037.1:0-2558 GCA_035940755.1 Allosphingosinicella sp.
CCTCGCATCGGGATCGGTCAGGCTCGGCTCGAGACGGAAGTCACCGTGCCACGAAGGATCGAGCGCTTCCAGTTCAGACTGCGCGTTGCGGCCCTTGGGCAGCACCCAGATCGTGTTTGTTGTGGAAAAGGCTGTGCCCAATTCCAGCAGCCGAGGCAGCGGCGCGAAGGCGCGGGCGCTGATCACGTCGAACGGCCGCGGCGGCACCCGCTCCACTTTCATCGCGGCGATCTCAACCGCGAGGCCGAGCTCGGCGGCGGCGCGGCGGAGGAAATCCACCCTCAGGCGGCGCTCCTCGACCAGTGTCACCGGCCCCGGGTGGAGCATGGCGACGACTATTCCGGGTAGGCCCGCCCCGCTTCCGAGGTCGATCCAGCTCGCCTGAGGGGTCGGCGCATGATCGACGAGCTGCGCCGAGTCGGCGATGTGCCGGAGCCAGAGCTGGGCGATGGAGGCCTTTGAAATGAGGTTCTGCCGCGAATTTTCGTTTGTGAGCAGGGCTGCAAAGCTGTCCAGCCGCGCCATTGTTTCACGTGGAACATCGTAGCGGCGCTGCAGCCAGTCGCGCACCTCCTGTTCGGTCATCAGGCCGCTTTGCGCCGAACATGGACGAGGATCGCCGCCAAGGCTGCCGGGGTGATCCCTCTCACGCGGCGCGCCGCCGCCAGAGTGGACGGCCGCGCGCTGGAGAGTCGTTCGACCATCTCGTTGGAAAGGCCGGGGATTGCGGCATAGTCGAGGCCGCTCGGGAGGCTCACGCGTTCATCGGCGCGAAGGGCCTCGACCTCCTTCTGCTGGCGCTGGAGGTAAGGCGCGTAGCGGTGGTCCTGGACCGCCTCCTCCAGCAGCGCGGTGTCGGCCATCGCCAGCTCAGGGAGGATGGCGATCAATGCCCGAGCGTCACTCTCGGGGAAACGCAGCTGGTCCGAGAGGCGGCGCTCCGCGAAGAGGGCGGCGATGCGCGCCCGCTCCGCCTGCGCCGCCTCGAAATGGCGTCGGCGCTCGGTGGAGACGCAGCCGGCGGCCATCGCCTTCGGCGTCAGCCGCGCCTCGGCGTTGTCGGCGCGCAGCCGCAGCCGGTATTCCGCTCGCGCCGTCAGCATCCGGTACGGCTCGGTGACGCCCTGAAGGACCAGGTCGTCGACCATCACGCCGATATAAGAATCGGCGCGCTCGAACAGGACCGGCGCGGCGCCAGCGGCCCACGCGGCGGCGTTCAGCCCCGCCACCAAGCCCTGCGCGGCCGCTTCCTCATAGCCGGTGGTGCCATTAATCTGTCCGGCGAGGTAGAGACCTTCGACGTCACGAACGCCGAGGGTCGGCTCGAGAATGCGTGAGTCGACATGGTCGTATTCGACAGCATAGCCGGGCTGCAGAATCTCGGCGCGCTCGAGACCCGCCATCGAGCGCACCATCTCCAGCTGCACGTCGGCGGGCAGCGAGGTTGAGATGCCGTTGGGGTAGATCGTGGGATCGTCCAGCCCCTCCGGCTCGAGAAACACCTGATGGCCGTCGCGGTCGCCGAAGCGGTGAACCTTGTCCTCGATCGACGGGCAGTAGCGCGGCCCCACGCCGCTTATGGCGCCGGCGAAGAGGGGCGAACGATCGAGATTGTCCCTGATGATCGCGTGCGTTCGCGCATTGGTGCGGGTGATGGCGCAGAAAAGCTGAGGATTGGCTCGGCTGCCGCTCATCGGCGACATCGTCCAGCCGTCTTCGTCGGACGGCTGACGCTCTAGGCGGGCCCAGTCGATCGAGCGCCCGTCAAGCCGCGGCGGGGTCCCTGTCTTCAGGCGCGCCAGCGGCAGGTCCAGGTCGCGCAGCTGGGCAGCCATCGCCGTCGCCGCGCGCTCGCCTACCCGGCCGCCGGCGCAGCTCGACATGCCGAAATGAAGCTTGCCCCCTAGGAAGGTTCCGGTCGCCAGCACCACCGCCTTCGCCCCAAGAGCGCGGCCATCGCCGAGCGTAACGCCCGACACGGTCCGGCCGTCGAGCCGAAGCGCCGCCGCCTCCCCCTCGATCACCTGAAGGTTCGCTTGTCGGTCGATCAGCGCGTGAATGGACCGCTTGTACAATTTGCGGTCGGCCTGCACCCTCGGCCCGCGGACCGCCGCGCCCTTGCTCGCATTGAGCATCCGATAGTGGATCGCCGCGGCATCCGAAGCGCGGGCGATCAGCCCGTCGAACGCATCGACCTCGCGGATGAGGTGCCCCTTGCCCAATCCGCCCATAGCGGGGTTGCACGACATGGCGCCGATCTGCTCGCGGCTGAAGCTGATCAGCGCGACCCTGGCGCCCAGCCGCGCCGCGGCGGCGGCTGCCTCGCAGCCGGCATGCCCGCCGCCCACCACTATGATGTCGAAGCTGTCCTTCACGTCGCCGCCTCTACATGTTCCACGTGGAACATGTCACTTGCCGATGCAAAAGCGGCCGAACAGGGCGTCGAGCATTGCCTCGACGCCCGCGCGGCCGGTGATGCGGTCAAGGGCCGCCCTCGCCACGCGTAGCGCCTCCGCAGCAATCAGCAGATCCGCGGATGCAACGTCCCGAAGAGCCTG
>DASZEO010000038.1:0-1619 GCA_035940755.1 Allosphingosinicella sp.
GTTCGAGGAGCAGGGCGCTTCGCTCGACTATCTGGTCGGCACGATGATCGAGCTGCCGCGGGCGGCGCTTCAGGCCGGCGCGATTGCCGAAGAGGCGGAATTCTTCAGCTTCGGCACCAACGACCTCACCCAGACCGCGCTGGGCGTCAGCCGCGACGATGCCGGCCGCTTCCTCGGTCTTTATTGCGAGAAGGGCATCTTCGCGCGCGACCCGTTCGTCAGCCTCGACATCGAGGGCGTCGGCGAGCTGATCCAGATCGCCGCCGAGCGGGGGAGGGCGGTCAAGCCGGGCCTCAAGCTCGGCATCTGCGGCGAACATGGCGGCGATCCCGCCTCGATCGCCTTTTGCGAGGCCATCGGCCTCGATTACGTCAGCGCCTCCCCCTACCGAGTCCCTATCGCCCGCCTCGCCGCCGCCCAGGCGGCGCTGCGCAATTCAAGATGAGGCCGAGCTGAAGCCCTCCCCCTCGATGGGGGAGGGTTTGGGTGGGGGTGAACGCCTCCGCCCGCCTCGCTCTTTGACATAGTCCACCCACGGCGGGCCTTACATCCAGGCAAGGCGGGATCAAACGTCCGGCGGGGGCGGGCGGTCTTCGCGGGCGCGTTCGGCGAGCGTGCGGGCTTCCCAATGCTGGCGTTCCGCCTCGAGCTCCTCGCGGCGCCGCCGCTCCTCGGCGTGGAGCCGCGATTCCTCCTGATAGCGCCGCTTCCACTTGGGGCTGGCGAGCAGGAACATGCCCAGGATCAGGCCGAGCAGGAAGGCGAGCAGCACCACCAGCCACTGGTCGAGGGTAAAGGTTTCCATGAGCTGCGCCTCCGTCGATCCTTGCCGCCGATCAACCGCGGCAGGGCCGCGATTGTTCCGTGGCCGCTACGACAGCAGCGCGTCGTGGATCGAGCAGGCGGCCGGCCCGAGGATGACGATGAACAGCACCGGCAGGATGAACAGGATCAGCGGCACGGTCATGATCGCCGGCAGCCGCGCGGCCTTCTCCTCGGCCCGCATCATCCGCTCGTTGCGGAACTCGGCCGAAAGGACGCGCAGCGCGCTGGCCAGCGGAGTGCCGTACTTCTCGGTCTGGATCATCGTCGCCACGACGCCGCGCACGGCGTCCAGGTCGATCCGGGTGGCGAGGTTCTCGAACGCCGAGCGGCGGTCGGTGAGGAAGCCCAGCTCGATCGAGGTCAGGGCGAACTCGTCGCCGAGCTCGGGATAGGCCTTGCCGAGCTCGCGGGCGACCCGGCCGAAGGCGGCGTCGACGGTGAGGCCCGCTTCGGCGCAGATCACCAGCAGGTCGAGCGCATCGGGGAGCCCCTTGCGGATGGCGTGCGAGCGCTTCTGCACCCGGTTCTTCAAGTAAAGGTCGGGCGCCTTGTAGGCGAGCAGCAGCGTGCCGGCGACCAGGCCGTACTTCTTGAACGCGCCCCACGTCGGGAACCAGTCGAGCAGATAGACGCCGATGATGGCGATGCCGCCGAGCACGACCGGCAGCACGAAGCGCGCGAAGATGACGACGAACGCCATGTCCTTGGAGCGGATGCCGGCCTGCATCAGCCGCCGCTGGGCCTTCACCACCTGCTCGTCCTGAAGCATCTTCAGCGAGGAGAGGACGCCGCGG
>DASZEO010000039.1:0-1630 GCA_035940755.1 Allosphingosinicella sp.
GACCTGCGGCTGATCGAGGTGGCTGAGAGCACCGCGACCGTCGCCACCGCGGCGGCCGCGCTGGGGGTGGAGCCGGGGCGGATCGCCAAGACGCTGGCGGTGCGGGTCGGGGCCGTGACCTTCCTGCTCGTCGCGCGCGGCGATGCCCGGCTCGACAATGCCAAGACCAAGGCCGCCTTCGGCGGACGGCCGCGGATGCTGGGGCCGGAGGAGACGCTCGCGCTGACCGGCCATCCCGTCGGCGGCGTGTGCCCGTTTGGCCTGGCGACGCCGCTGCCCGTCTATCTCGACGAGTCGCTGCAGGCGTTCGACCTCGTCTATCCCGCCGGCGGCTCGCTCAACACGTCGGTCGAAGTCGCGCCGCAGCGGCTGTTCGACCTAGTCGGCGAGCGCTGGGTGGACCTGTGCCGCCTTCCGGACGAAGGGGGGCAATGATGCGCCAGGCGAGCGGCACGATCGAGCTGCGCACCGAGCGGCAGGGGCTGCTCGACGTCACCGCGCGTGTCGTGGCCTGGGTCGACGAGCAGCGAATGGCCGAGGGGCTGCTCACGCTGTTCTGCCGCCACACGTCGGCGTCGCTGCTGATCCAGGAAAATGCCGCGCCGGCGGCACGGGCGGACCTCGAAGCCTATTTCGCGCGGATCGCGCCCGAAGACCCGGGCGCCTACGCCCATGGCGACGAAGGGCCGGACGACATGCCGGCGCACCTGCGCACGGCGCTGACGCAGGTGCAGCTTTCGATCCCCGTCACGGGCGGCCGGCTCGCTCTGGGCACATGGCAGGGCATCTACCTGTTCGAGCACCGGCGCCGCCCGCACCGGCGCAGCCTGGCGCTTCATCTGATCGGGGAGTGACGGCTGGAAGGGTGGACAATGATGCATGGGGAACATAGGGCGAACGCATGCGCCGCCTGGACACCCAACAGAAGCTCGCCATCCTCGCCGACGCCGCCAAATACGATGCTTCCTGCGCGTCGTCCGGAACGAAGAAGCGCGACAGCGCGGGCGGCAAAGGGATCGGCTCAACCGAGGGCATGGGCATCTGCCATGCCTACGCGCCGGACGGGCGGTGCATCTCGCTGCTCAAGATCCTGCTGACCAACAGCTGCATCTTCGACTGCCATTATTGCATCAACCGCAAGAGCTCGAACGTTCGGCGGGCGCGCTTCACGGTGCAGGAGGTGGTCCGGCTGACGCTCGCTTTCTACCGCCGCAACTATATCGAGGGCCTGTTCCTCTCGTCCGGCATCATCCGTTCGCCGGACTACACGATGGAGCGGATCGTCGAGGTGGCGCGCGTGCTTCGCGAGGCGCACGACTTCCGCGGCTACATCCATCTGAAGACGATCCCGGACGCCGATCCGGAGCTGGTGCGGCAAGCGGGCCTTTATGCGGACCGCGTCTCGATCAACGTCGAGCTGCCGACGGCGGCGGGCCTCGCGCGGCTGGCGCCGGAAAAGGACGGCGGCCGAATCGAAGCGGCCATGGGGGACGTCGGAGCAGCCATCGCTGAAGGCGCCGATGCAAGGAAGCGCTTCAAATCCGCCCCCGCCTTTGCCCCGGCCGGACAGTCGACGCAGATGATCGTCGGCGCGGACTCGGCGAGCGACACGGCCATCGTCGAACGCGCC
>DASZEO010000040.1:0-2479 GCA_035940755.1 Allosphingosinicella sp.
AGAATCATACGAACATCATTCCGATCCAGTCGGCGACCAGAGCGGGCTTGTCCTCGCCCTCGATCTCGACCGTGACGTTATGGACGAACTGCCACTGGCCTGGGCGCTTCTCCTCGAAGCGGTCGAGCCGGAAGCGGCCGCGCACGCGCTTGCCCGAGCGCACGGGGGCCATGAAACGCACCCGCTCGAAGCCGTAATTCACGCCCATCCGGATCGTCTCCGGCCGAAGCATCGCGTCCGCCGCCATCCGGCTCAGCAGCGACAGCGTCAGGAAGCCGTGCGCTACGGTGCCGCCGAACGGCGTCTTCGCTGCCGCTTCGGGATCGACGTGGATGAACTGGTGGTCCTGGGTCACCTCGGCGAAGGTGTCGATGGCCGCCTGGTCGATCAGGATCCAGTCCGACACGCCGACTTCCTCGCCGATCCGGGCGTGGATCTCTTCGATGCTGGCGATGGGCATTGGCGCGGTCTAGAGGCAGCGCGACACGAGACTCAAGCCCCACGAGGAACGGCAATGGCGGACGCTACGGCATCGCGGCTCACCGCGTCGCGAGAGGAGATCAGGCGCCTGCACAGGGCGCCCGAGCCGGAGGTGCTGGCGCCGCTGCTCAAGGATGCGGCGCTCGACGGCGATTCGCGCGCCCGGGTCGAGCGGCGGGCGCGGGCGATGCTCGCCGAGCTTCGCGGCGCCCAGTCGCGCGGGTGGGTCAACCAATTCCTCCAGGAATACCGGCTGAACACGCAGGAGGGGGTCGCGCTGCTGTCGCTAGCCGAGGCGTTCCTGCGCGTTCCCGATCCGGAGACGGCCGACCAGCTGATCGCCGACAAGCTCGGCGGCGGCGACTGGCGCTCGCACAAGGGCCGCTCCCATTCCACGCTGGTGAACTCGGCCACCTGGGGCCTCGTGATCGGCCGAGCGCTGGTGAGCGAGACCGAGCAGGCGAGCGCGCTCAAGCGCCTCATCGGTCGGGTCGGCGAGCCGTTTGTTCGCCAGGCGGTCGGCGCGGCGATGCGGATGATGGGCGAGATCTTCGTCATGGGCCGCACCATCGGCGAGGCGATCGAGCGGATGCGCAAGGCCGAAAATCGCGGCTTCACCGCCAGCTTCGACATGCTCGGCGAGGCGGCGCGCACCTTTCCCGACGCCGAGCGCTATTTCCGCGCTTATGAGGACGCGATCCGTGCGGTGGGCAGGGCCGCGGGGGAGGGGCATTCGATCTCGGTCAAGCTCTCGGCGCTTCACCCGCGCTACGAGGTCGCGCAATATGAGCGCTGCGTCCCCAATCTGATCGAGCAGGTCGAGGCGCTCGCCACCGTCGCGGCCGGGCTCGGCATCCCGATGACGATCGACGCCGAGGAAAGCGAGCGGCTCGAACTGAGCCTCGACATCATCGAGGCGGTGGCGGGCCTGCCGGCACTCAAGGGTTGGGACGGGCTCGGCATGGCGGTCCAGGCCTATGGCAAGCGCTGCCGCCCGACCATTGCCTGGGCCGACGAACTCGGCGCCAGGACCGGCCGCCGCCTTGCCGTCCGCCTCGTCAAGGGCGCCTATTGGGATACCGAGATCAAGCGCACGCAGGAACAGGGCCTCTCCGATTATCCACTCTTCACGCGCAAGGCGGCGACCGACGTCTACTACCTCGCCTGCGCCAGGGACATGCTCGCGGCCAAGAACATCTACCCCGCTTTCGCGACCCACAATGCGCTCACCGTCGCCACGCTGCTTGAATGGGCCGGCGACAGCCGGGATTTCGAGTTCCAGCGGCTGCACGGCATGGGCGAGGGCCTCTACGAACCGCTGGTGCGCGAGCAGAGCTACAAGACGCGCATCTACGCGCCCGTCGGCGGGCACCGCGACCTGCTCGCTTACCTGGTGCGCCGGTTGCTCGAGAACGGCGCCAATTCGTCCTTCGTCCATCAGCTTGCCGACGACAACCTGAGCGACGAGGAGATCCTCGCCGATCCGGTGGCGAAGATCGCCGCGGTCGGCGGCACGCGCCATCCTTCGATCCCGCTCCCGGAGCAGCTGTTCGCGCCGGACCGGAAGAACAGCGAAGGGATCGACCTTCAGTATCGCCCCGAGCTGCAGCGGGTCGCCAAGGCCGTGGCGCCGTCGCTCGACTTCGCGGATCCGGCTGCCGTCGCCCCCGCCGACGCAGTCGGCCGCGCGCTCGCCGCTTTCCTCGATTGGTCGTCCCGAAGCGTCGAGGACCGCGCCCGCTGCCTCGACCGGCTGGCCGACCTGCTGGAGGAGGACCGCGACACCTTGATGCGGATCGCCGTGCAGGAGGCGAAGAAGACGATCACGGATGCGCTGGCGGAGGTCCGCGAGGCCGTCGATTTCTGCCGCTATTACGCCGCTCAGGCGCGCAGCCGGCTCCAGCCGCTCGAGCTGCCCGGGCCGACCGGCGAGCGCAACGTGCTGAGGATGGAGGGGCGCGGCGTCTGGCTGTGCATCGCGCCGTGGAACTTCCCGCTC
>DASZEO010000041.1:0-2043 GCA_035940755.1 Allosphingosinicella sp.
CGCCGGCGTCGACCTCGGCGCCGCGATCCTCGCCGCCAAGGACAGCGGCCTCCTAATGGCCGGCGGCGGCCATGCCATGGCGGCCGGCCTCACCGTCGCCCCGGACGGGATCGACGCCCTTGCCGATTTCCTCGACGAGCGACTCGCCGCTGATGTGGCGCGAAGCCGCGACGACCGCGCTTTGTCGCTCGACGCCGTGCTCGCCCCCGGCGGGGTCTGCCCCGATCTGTGCGACGCCCTGGAGGCGGGCGGTCCCTATGGCGCCGGCTGGCCCGGCCCGCGCGTGGCGGCCGGACCGGTAGCGATCGTCAAGGCGGACGTGGTCGGAAGCGGCCATCTGCGCCTCGTCTGCGCCGGCGACGACGGCCGCCGGGTCAAGGCGATCGCCTTCCGGATGGCGGACAACGCGCTCGGCGAGGCGATGCTGGCTGCCCCTTCCCACCGCCGCGTCTGGCTCGCCGGGCGCCTCAAGCGCGACGAATATAATGGCAACGCCTATGCCGAGCTCCACCTCGAGGACGCCGCCTGGGCCGATGCTTGACCGCCCTTCGAGCGCACCCTAAGTCGCTCAGCCTCCCGGCCGGCCCCATCGTCTAGCGGTCTAGGACGTCGCCCTTTCACGGCGAAAACACGGGTTCGAGTCCCGTTGGGGTCACCATTTCGCCGGCGTTTCCATTCAGGCTTGCCGCCGCGCCGAGTCCGGCTATTCTCGCCCGCATGCGACTGCTCGACCGGATGCTGGCAAGGCTCCTCAAGCGGGGCGAGCTCACCATCATCGACCATCGCGGCAAGGCCTGGCGCTACGGCGCGCCCGATCCCGAGCTCGCGCCGGTGACGGTCCGCCTGACCGACGGCAAGGTGCCGTTCAACATCGCCCGCGACCCCGCCGTCGGCACCGCCGAAGCCTTCATGGACGGGCGGCTGCTGCTCGAGCAGGGCGAGATCCTCGACCTGGTGCTGCTGATCCGAAGGAACCGCCGCTGGGAGGACCGCACCGGCTCGGGCGGCTTCCTGAAGAAGGGCAGCCGCCTCAAGCGGCCGATCGCCCATTTGAACTGGAAGCGGCAGTCGAAGCGCAACGTCGCCCACCATTACGACATCGGCAACGACTTCTACCGGCTGTGGCTCGAAGCCGACATGCAATATAGCTGCGGCTACTTTACCGACCCGGGCAACAGCCTGGAGCAGGCGCAGCTCGACAAGAAGGCGCACCTGGCCTCAAAGCTCTATTTGAAGCCGGGCCAGAAGGTGCTCGACATCGGCTGCGGCTGGGGCGGGCTTGCGCTCTACCTGAACCGCGTCGCCGACGTCGACGTGCTCGGCGTGACCCTGTCGACCGAGCAGGTCGAGCTGGCGCGCGAGCGCGCGGCGGCGGCCGGCGTGGCGGACCGGGTGAAGTTCGAGCTGATGGACTATCGCGACGTCGGCGGCACCTTCGACAGAATCGTTTCCGTCGGCATGTTCGAGCATGTCGGCCCGCCTTTCTACCGCGCCTTCTTCCGCAAGTGCCGCGACCTTCTCGCGCCCGACGGAGTGATGGTCCTCCACACCATGGGCCGGATGGGCAAGCCGGGCACCACCGACCGCTTCATCCAGAAATATATCTGGCCCGGCGGGTACATCCCGGCGCTGTCGGAGATCGTCTCGGCGAGCGAGCCGGCCCGGCTCATCATGGCCGATTGCGAGGCGCTCCGGCTACATTACCCGCCGACCGTCCGCCACTGGTACGAGCGCTTCAAGGCGGTGAAGGACGAGGTGATCCGGCGCTACGACGAGCGCTTCTACCGGCTGTGGCTGTTCTACCTCGCCGCCGGGCTCTCGATGTTCAGCGACGGCGGCATGACCGTCTACCAGCTTCAATATCTGCGCCGGCGCGACGCGGCGCCGATCACCCGCAACTATCAGCTCGAGGCGGAAGCGAAGCTGCAGGCGACGGCTTGACCCGCCCCGCCCGCCTATGGTCTTTGCGCCGCTGATCCCGAGGGAACCGACTATGTGGCTGCTCGACAAGATGCTCCGCCGGCTCGTCCACAAGGGCGAGCT
>DASZEO010000042.1:0-6888 GCA_035940755.1 Allosphingosinicella sp.
GCCTCGGTCTCGCTCATCCCGCTATTGTCGAGCATGTACCGGATCGCCCGCTCGCGCGTCCAACCCTTGGCGTGGATGCCGCTGTCGACGACCAGGCGCATCGCCCGAAGCATCTCGTCGTTGAGGCCGCCGAAGCGCTGGTAGGGGTCGGTCTCCATGCCGAGCTCGTCCCATAAGGTCTCGGCGTACAGGGCCCAGCCTTCGACAAAGGCCGTGTTGCCGCCGTAGCGCATGAAGGCGGGAAGCTGGTCGTTCTCGTTGGCGAGGCTGATTTGGAAATGGTGCCCTGGCACGCCTTCGTGCAGGTAAAGCGTCTCGATCCCGTAGGTGCGCCGCGACGGCAGGTCGTAGCAGTTGAAGTAGAAAATTCCGGGACGCGAGCCGTCGGCCGTGCCGTCCTGGTAGGAGCCGCCCGCTTCGTTGCGTTCGCGGAAGGGCTCGACCTGCCGGATTTCGAGACGCGTGCGCGGAATGGTCGAGAAAATCTCCCCGATGCGCTGATCCACCCGCCGCCCGACATCGTAATAGCGATCGCGCAGCGCGTCGCAGCTCGCGGGCGCGAATTGCGGGCTGGTGCGAAGGTGCTCGAAGAACTGGCCGAGCGTGCCGCGAAAGCCGACGCGTTGCTTGATGGCCTCCATCTCGCCACGGATCCGCGCGACCTCTGTGAGGCCCAGATTGTGGACATAATCGGCCGTAAGCGGCAGCGTCGTATTCTCCTGGATCAGCCGCTCGTAGAGCCGGTCGCCGCCCCGCATGTTGACTAGGCCGACGCCTTCGCGGGCGCGCGGCAGATATTCGTTCTGAAGGAAGTCGCGCAGCTGGCGGTAGGCGGGGAAGATCTCGTCGCGGATGATCGCGAGGTGGGCCTGCCGGAGCCGCGCCCGATCCGGCTCCGTCACCGCGTCCGGGAAGTTCTGGACCGGGCCGAAATAGGGCGATTCCTCAGGGGACTGGGCGAGCTGCGTATCGAGCTGGGCGATGACGTTGCGGATGGTCAGCTTGGTCTCGACCACGCCGGACTCCATCCCCTGGCGGAACCGGTCGATCACTCGCGGGAACATCTGCGCGAATTCGTGGTGGCGCTTGAGGTTGTTCTCGTAATCCTCGACGTTGCGGAAGGGAGCGGCATTCCGGCCCGACGCGAACACGGGGTAGAAGGTGTGGAAGCCGCTGAAATGGTTGATCGGCCGCACCGCGGTCAACGCGAGGATATCCGGCCGGACGTCGGTGAGGTCGTCTTCCCGCTGATATTTGTAGACGTCGTAGGCGAGGCGGTCGGTGGCGTTCAGGGCGTTGCGGTCGATCGCCGCCAGGGCGGCGAGGTCGCGTTCGGCGGCGGCGCGCTCGGCGGCATAATATTCGTCGCTGATATAGTCGCCCAGCCGGTCGGCGTAGCGATAGTCGCCGCGGAACATGGCGGAGATCGGGTTGCGGCGCAGATTGTCCTCGTCGCTCTCGCGGAACAGGCGGTGAAGCCGCTCACTGGCATTTTCGTGGGCCGGCGCCGCGGCCGCCGCCCCGGCCGGCGCAGCCGCCGCTTGCTCGGCGGCGGGCGTCGTCGCGCATCCGGCGGCGAGCAAAGCGGTGGCGGAAAGCAGGGCGGCGCGGGTCAGCATCAGATATTCCCCTCTCGGTGTGCGGTGTGCATAATACAGTGGTTCGGCCGCGGCAATCGCCTTCAGCCGCCCTGTGAATAAGGCAGCGCCTCGGCCGCCACCCAGGCCCGCTCGCGGTACCATTTGGTGACGATATATTTGACGCCTGCGGTCACCGGGCAGCCCTGGTGGAGCGAGTAGAAGTTCGGCTCGCCCGTGGCGGTGAGATTGTTCCAGACGACGAGGTTGCCCGCCCTCGGCTTGATCTTGATCCCGGCATTTTCGAAGTCGGTTTGGCCGCCGCCTTCGGGCACGTTGAGGAAGGCCATCGCGGTCCAGGTGCGCTGGCCGCCGGTGCGTTCCATCTCGTCCCAATAGGGCTCGCCGGGGTGGAAGAAATCGTGGTGGAGCTTGAAACGCTGGCCGACGGCGTAGCGCTGGCCCTGGAGCGTCTCACTCTGCAGCCGGTCGATCCCGAGCAGGTCGGAAATCCTGTCCTCGACCCTCTGCACCAGCGGCTCGTAGGGGTCGAGGTTGCAGCTCTCGCTGGTCCTGAATTCGGGATCGTCGATCGGCGCGAGCAGCAGCGACGGGCTGCGCTCAGCGTCGATCATGCGGATCAGCGCCTCGCACTCTTGCGGAGTGACGAAGTTGGGGACGACGAAAATATCGAGTGCGTTCGACGGGATCTTGTGCACGTCCGGGCTGCGGATCAGCCGATCCCTCACCCAGGCGCCGAGCGCGGCCCGGTACTCGGCATGCGGGTCGCTCATCGCCGCTCAGTCGAGAGTCTGCCCGCGCACCATGACGAAGTCGACATGCTCGAGCACCCGAACGTCGGTCAGCGGATCTCCGGAGACGGCGATGAGGTCGGCGGAATAGCCCGGCGCGATCCGGCCGATCTCGTTCTCGAGCCCGAGCAGGCGGGCGGCGCCGGTCGTCGCGGCGGCGACGGCTTCCTGCGGGCGCATTCCTACCAGCTCGACCATCATCGCGAATTCCTGGGCATTGCGGCCGTGCTCGAACACTCCGGCGTCGGTGCCGAACACGACCGGGACCCCGGCGGCGCGGGCGGCGCGGGCGCCCCGGCCGACCAGCTCCAGAGTCTCGCGCACCTTGGCGGCGACCGGCGGCGTGTAGCGGTTTTGCGCCAGACCCTCGCGGATGCCGGTATAGGCCATCAGCGTCGGAACGAAGGCGCTGCCGGCGCGGCGCATCGCCTCGATCGCTGCGGCGTCAGCGAAGGTGCCGTGCTCGATCGAATCGACCCCGGCACGAGCGGCGGCCTCGATCCCCCGGGCGCCATGGGCATGGGCGGCGACCCTTAAGCCCAGCGAATGGGCGGTGCTGACGATGGCGCGCATCTCCTCGTCGGTGAAATGCGCCTCGAGGCCGCGGGCCTGCTGCGACAGCACGCCGCCGGTGGCGGTGAACTTGATCACCTGCGCGCCGGCGCGGGCGAGCTCGCGCACCCGCTCGGCGCACTGGACGGCGCCGGTGCAGGTGTTGTGGGCGGACAGGACCTCGATCACTTCCGGGCGGAAGCCGGTGACGTCGCCATGCCCGCCGATGATCGAAATGGCCGGCCCCGCCGCGACGATGCGGGGACCGGGGAACAGCCCCTCGCGGGTGCCGCGGGCCAGCGCGAAGCCGACCTGCGGCGCCGAGCCCAGGTCGCGGACCGTGGTGAAGCCGGCCTGCAGCGTGCGGCGCGCGTTCTTGACGCCGATCAGGGTGGCATATTCGTCGGTGTCGACCGCCTCGCGCCAATATTCGCCGCCCGGATCGCTGGAGAGATGGACGTGGGCATCGATCAGGCCGGGCAGAACGGTGCGGCTCGACAGGTCGATCAGGCGGGCGCCGGCCGGGGGCGGCACCAGGCCGGCGACGACGCTCTGGATGCGATCATCGACGATGGTGATGGTCGAAGGGCCGCTCGCCGGGCGCGCGGGATCGGCGATCAGCCGGCCGGCGTGGACGACCACGGTCTCGGCGGCGGCCGGGCCGGCGATGAGGAGCAGCAGGAGGGCGAGCAGGCGCGCGAGCATCGCGAAAGACTCCGGGCGGTGGAGGCGGTGCCATGCGACAGGAGCGAGCGCCCTGACAAGCGAAAAGCCCGGGGCGCTCGCAAGTGCCCCGGGCCTTTTCAATGCCTCAACCGGAGGGCCGTGACCCTACCAGAAGAAGTCGTAGATCACGTCCACCACTTCGCCGCTGTAGAGGTCGACCAGCAGGACGTCGTCATAGTAGCGGATCCACTGCGTTCCCGGAGGCGCCGGCGGCAGCCGGTAATAGTAGGGGTCACCGATCCAGTAGCGCTGGCTGTAGAACATCGGCTCGAGGAAGAAGCCGATCCCGAAGCGCGAGTAGCGATGGTTTCGGTAGGGGGCGTAGTAGCTCGAGCCGCGGTAGATGTTGCGGTTGCGGTAGCGCCAGCCCTGCCAGTCGTAGCGGTTGTCGTAGCGCCAGCTGCGGTTCCAGTCCCGGTTCCAGTCGCGCCGCTCGTCGCGCCAGTCGCGGCGGTCGCGGTAGCGCCAGTCGCGGCGGTCGTCGTTGCGCCAGTCGCGCCGGTCGTCGCGGCGCTCGTCGCGCCAGTCGCGGCGGTCCTGGTAGCGCGACTGGTTGCGCCGCTCGAGCTCCTCATAGTGCCGGCGCATCGGGTCGTTGGGATTGCCCTGCCAGGCGCTCGGATAGTCGCTGCCGGAGCGGCCCGCGCGCTCGCCGCGTCGCTCGCGCTGGACGACCTGCACCGCCTCGCGCTCGGCGGCCTCGCGCTGGGCGGCCTCGCGCTGGAAGTTCCGCAGCGCATCGCCGCGGCGCTCTAACTGCGCCTCGCGGCGCCGCTCGAACTGGGCCGGGTCGCGGCGCTGCTCGACCTGCACCTGCTGACGCTGCACCGGCCGCTCGATCCGCGCCTCCCGGCGCTCCTCGCGCCGTTCGACGCGCTGCTCCTGCTGCTCGGCCCGAACGTCGGGGGCGCGCTGCTGGGCGCGTTCGGCGCGGGCGCGGCCGCGCTCGCCGCGGCCCCATTCCTGCGCCTGGGCCGCGACCGGGGTCATCACCGTCGCCGCCAAAATGATTCCGATCAATGCCTTTCGCATCGAAGACTCCCTCACATGCCCGCGGCGACACCCCGCCCGGATCGGACCGGCTGTGCACCAGCGCGGATGAGCGGCGGCTGAACCGACGCGTAAGCCGCGCGACAGAAAGCGTTTTCAGGGCGGGGAGCGCCGCGGCCTCGGCCGCTCCGGCCGAAGCGCCGGAACGGCGCGCGCCGCGTCCTCCGGAGCAATGCCCGGCGGCGGGGCTCCGGCGACCTGCTCGCGCCCGGTCTTGATCCGGATCGCCCGGCGGATCGACTCGCGAAGGCGCGGGTAGATGCCGCAGCGGCAGATGTTGGTGATGGCGGCGTCGATCTGGTCGTCGGTCGGGCTGTCGTTGCGGTCGATGAGGGCGGCGGCCGCCATGATCACGCCGGGAATGCAATAGCCGCATTGCGGCACCATGTCGGCCGCGAAGGCCTGCTGGATCGGGTGCGATCGGTCCCGCGACAGCGCCTCGATGGTGGTGACGAAGCTGCCTTCGAGATCGCCGATGCGCACGCGGCAGCTGCGCACGGCATTGCCGTCGACATGCACGGTGCAGGCGCCGCAATGGCCGCTGCCGCAGCCGAACTTTGTGCCGGTGAGGTTGGAGGCGTCCCGAAGCGCCCAGAGCAGCGGAGTCTGCGGGTCCATGCGATAGTGGACGGGCTGGCCGTTGACGGTAAAGCGGGTCATGGCTGGGTTCTAGGCGCGGGAGGCGGCGGATGGGAAGCGACAGGATCGCGGTGGAGATCGCCGACGGCGTCGCCCATGTCGAGCTGGCGCGGCCCGACAAGCTCAACGCCATGGACAAGGCGATGTTCGAGGCGATTGGCGACACCTTCCGCTCGCTTGGACGCGACGCGGCGGTGCGGGCGGTCCTGCTCAGCGGGCGGGGGCGGCATTTCACGGCCGGGCTCGACCTCGAATATGCCTCGCGCCAGTTCCCGCCGAGCGACGATCCGGGGCGGGCGGCCGAGGCTCGGCTTCGCCACATCGAATGGCTGCAGGACGCGTTCAGCGCGGTGGAGCAGGCGCGCCCGCCGGTGATCGCGGCGATCCACGGCGGCTGCGTCGGCGCGGGAGTGGATCTCGCCAGCGCCTGCGACCTGCGGGTAGCCAGCGCCGACGCCTTCTTCCAGGTCGCCGAGGTCGACGTCGCCATCACCGCCGACCTCGGCACGCTTCAGCGGCTCGGCTATCTCATTCCGCACGGCGTGCTTCGCGAGCTGACCTATACCGGCCGCCGCATGGACGCCGACGAGGCGGCGCGGTACCGGCTCGTCAACCGCGTCGAACCGGACCGTGAGAAGGCGCTGGCGGCCGGGATGGCGCTTGCCCGGACCATCGCCGCCAAGTCGCCGCTGGCGGTCGCCGGCGCCAAGCGAAGCCTCAATCACAGCCGCGGGCGGCCGGTCGAGGAGGGGCTTCGCGACGTCGCGCTGTGGAACGCCGCCGCCCTGGTCAGCGCCGACCTCACCGAAGCGATCCGAGCGCGCCTCGACAAGAGCGACGCCAACTTCGGGCCGCTGGCCGACTGAAGCTCAGCCGCCGGTGCGAAGGCGCACCAGCTCCTCGGGCGTGAAGCGCTCGCGGTCCGTGACTCGGCGGATGAACTCCGGGTCGACGCCGTGGTCGCGAAGCCGGACGATCTCGTCGGCGCTGAGGCCGGTATAGCCCAGCGAACCGAGCGCCGCGACGTAGGGACCGTCGACCCCGTGATCGCGCAGCCGGACGATGTCGTCGGTGCCGAAGCGGCCGTAGCCGCTGGTCCGAAGCGCGGCCACGAACTCCGGCATCACGCCGTGGTCCCGCATCCGGGTCAGCTCGGAGGGCGGAATGTCGCGGATGCCGTTGCGGGCGAGCGTCTCGACATAATCGGCGGTGACGCCGTGGTCGCGAAGCTCGATCATCGCCCGGGTGCCGAGGCCGGGATAGCCGAGGCGGCGCAGCTGGCCGACATAATCGGGGGTGACGCCGTGATCGCGAAGCTCGACGATCTCGCGCGGCGGGATGTCGCGGACGCCGTAGCGGGCGAGCTCCTCGATATAGTCGGGGGTGACGCCATGATCGCGCATCTCGACCAGCGCGCCGAGCCGGCCGACGCGGTAGCCGTGGCCGCTCATGCCGCGCAGATATTCGAGCGTCACGCCGTGATCGCCGGCCTGGACCAGCTCGCTCGGCGTTGGTCGGTCGTAATGCTGGCG
>DASZEO010000043.1:0-1616 GCA_035940755.1 Allosphingosinicella sp.
GGAATCCTCAGCCTGTCGCGCAACCTCGGCCTGATCACCGGTGCCTCCGCGATGGGCGCCGTCTTCCTGTTCGGAGCCGGCGCCAGCGACGCCGGATCGGCGCCGCCGCAAGCCGCCGCCGCCGGCCTGCACGCGACCTTCGCGGTCGCCGCGATCCTGGGTCTGTTAGCTTTGACGATGACGATAAAAGGAACCACCCGAGCGGAAGAGTCGCGGGAGGCGCCGGTCGCGGTCTGAGTCGCGCGAGTGGCCTGGTGCCTGGGTTACACCGTCTCTACCGACGGCAGCGCCTTGACGGCGGTCCAGTCGCAGCGGGTGAGGCTGATCGGATCGAGGAACATGCCGCCCATGCGCATGCCGATCTGCCAGCGCACCTGCGCGTGGACCGGCCCGACCCCGGGGACGTCGAGCGAAACGTAGCTGCCGATCCCCACCGGCTGGGCGCATTCGGCCATGAAGCCGCAGGTCGAGACGTCGCGGACCTTGACCTCGATCTGGTACCAGTCCTGGGCGCGCATCTGCGCCTTCTCGCCGACCGGCAGCCGCTGCGTGCGGCGCGGCTTCAGCGCCGGCCCTTCGTCGGGCTCGCGGGGCGTGTGAGGCGGCTTACGGTTCATTGTACTGGACTAGTCGTCCAGATGTGAAAGAGCGGTAAAGGCGGGGCTGAATTTAGGCCGCGAGCGGCTAGAAAGGCGGCAGGCGGATCGATGGCGGCGGCAATGGCGAGACGCGCTTTCCTGGCGGCGGCCCTGGCCGCGGCGACCGCCTTGCTGAACGGCTGCGGCGAGCCGGACAACAGCCCGGTCGTCGTCAGCGCGATCGGCGCACCGCCGCAGCTCGACAACCCGAACCTTCGCCCGCTCGACGCGCCGTCCGCCTTCCTCGCCGAAGCCTCGGCTCAGGGGCTGGTGCGTTTCGACGCCACCGGGGAAATCGAGCCTGCGCTCGCGCAAAGCTGGATCGTCTCGGACGACGGGCTTCGATACACGTTCCGCATCCGCCGCGCGCAGTGCACCGACGGCAGCCCGATCACGGCGGAGCAGGTGGCGTCGAGGCTTCGCGCCGCGGCGAGCCGCGCCAGCCGCAACCGGCTCAAGCCCGTCCTGGGGGCGATCCAGGAAGTGGTCGCGATGACCGACCAGGTTCTCGAGATCAGCCTTCGCGGGCCGCGGCCGAACCTGCTGCAGCTGCTGGCCCAGCCGGAGCTCGCCATCCTCGTCAACCGCCGCGGCGCCGGCCCCTATGCCCCATCGCCTCGCGAAGACGGCGCGGTCCAGCTCGCCGTTCCCGGAGCGGATGACGAGGAGGATGACGAGGCTAGCCGCCTTCCCGAATTGCTCCTTAGAGGCGAGCCGGCGGCGCTGGCGGTCGCGCGCTTCGCCGACGGCGACGCCGATCTCGTCACCGGCGGTACGGCGGGAGACCTGCCGCTGGCGCGCGCCGCGCGCGTACCCGCCGCTCAACTGGCCTTCGATCCCGCGGCGGGGCTCTTCGGCCTCGCCTTCTCGCCGGTCCAGGAGGGTCCGCTGGCCGATGCCGCCACGCGGCGGGCGCTCAGCATGGCGATCGACCGCGACGCTCTCGTCGCCGGCCTGGCCGTGCCCGGGCTGCGGCCG
>DASZEO010000044.1:0-2109 GCA_035940755.1 Allosphingosinicella sp.
GACAGGATCCTGGACTTCTCGACGACGCCGACGGCGAAGCCCGCGAGGTCGTATTCCCCCGCGGGATACATGCCGGGCATCTCCGCCGTCTCGCCGCCGATCAGCGCGCAGCCGGCGATCCGGCAGCCTTCGGCGATCGAGGCGACCACCCGTTCGGCGACGCCGCCTTCGAGCCTCCCGGTGGCGAAATAGTCGAGGAAGAAGAGCGGCTCGGCGCCCTGGACGATGAGGTCGTTGGCGCACATGGCGACGAGATCGATGCCGACGCCCGAATGGCGGTCATGATCGATGGCGAGCTTGAGCTTGGTGCCGACGCCGTCGTTCGCGGCGACCAGCAGCGGGTCGCGGTAACCGGCCGCCTTGAGGTCGAAGAAGCCGCCGAAACCGCCGAGCGAAGCGTCCGCGCCGGGCCGCGCGGTGGCCTTGGCGAGCGGGGCGATCGCCCGCACCAGCGCGTTGCCGGCGGCGATGTCGACGCCCGCTTTCGCATAGGTGTAGGATTCGTCCTCGGCCATGGCCGGCGCCTAGCCCAGAACCCGCTTGGATTTCCACGATCAACTCGCCAAAAGGCGCCCGTGAAGCGCTTCCGCCGCCTGGCCTTTCTCGCGATTCCCGTTGCCGCCGTCCTGATCGTGGCGGGCGCCCGGCTGGTCCATGCGCAGCTCGAAGGCGCCGATCGCGGCATTCCGCCGATCGACAGCACGAGCAGCTTCGAGGTCGGCGGGATCGAGGTCGACGTGAGGGCCGAGAATGCCGACAAAGCCCGCGTCGAGGGCTGGCGGCGGGCGCAGGCCGAAGGATGGAAGCAATTGTGGTCCAGCACCACCCGCCGTCCGCCCGGCGAGGCGCCGCGGCTGTCGGATTCGGTGCTGAACTCGATCGTCTCCGGCATCGTGGTCGAGCAGGAGCAGATCGGCCCGACCCGCTATATCGCGCGGCTCGGCGTGCTCTTCGACCGCGCGCGGACCGGGCAGATGCTCGGGGTCCAGGGCATCGTCCACCGTTCCGCGCCGGTGCTCGTCATCCCCGTCATGGTGACCGGCTCGACCGCCTACAGCTTCGAGTTCCGCAACGACTGGCAGCGCGCTTGGGCGCAGTTCAGGACCGCCGGAAGCGTCGTCGACTATGTGCGCACGTCCGGCACCGGCACCGACCCCCTGCTGCTCAACCTCGGCCAGACCCGCCGGCGCGGCCGCGGCTGGTGGCGGATGATCCTCGATCAATATGGCGCGGCCGACATCGTCGTGGCTGAGGTCGAGCTTCGCCGGCTCTACCCCGGCGGCCCAGCGGTCGGCATCTTCACCGCCCGCTTCGGCCCGGACGGGCAGGTGCTCGGCCGGTTCGCCCTGCGCGTCCCCAACGGGGCGCTGGTGCCGCGGATGCTCGACGAGGGCGTGCGCAGGATGGACGCGATCTACACGCGGGCGCTCGACGCCGGGCTGCTGCAGCCGGATCCGTCGCTGGTGATCATCGAGCCGGAAATCCAGCAGGAGATCGAAGAGGCGCCGCTCGAGACCGCCGAGCCGGAGGAAACCGACACGGGCGAGGCGCCGCCCGTCGCCGCCACGCCGGCCGCCGCCTTCAACATAGAGGTCGAAACGCCGGATGCCGGCGCCGTCCAGCAGGCCGAGGTTTCGGTGAGCCGGGTCAGCGGCGTCACCTCGGCGATCACCACCAGCCTGGCGCTGGGCGGAACGTCCGTGATGCGCGTCACTTATTCGGGCGACGCCGCAGCGCTCCAGGCGGCGCTCCAGGCGCAGGGGTGGCGGGTGCAGTCCGCGGGGGGGAACAGGCTGAGGATCTCGCGCTAGCGATGAACCAGATCGCGCTGCCGCTCGATTGGCCGGTGGCGGACCGGGACGAGGATTTCCTCCTCTCAGAAAGCAACCGCGCGGCGTTCGACCACCTTCGGCGCTGGGCGCTCTGGCCGGTGATGGCGACCTTGCTCACCGGGCCGCGCAAGTCGGGCCGGAGCCTGCTGGGGCGGATCTTCGCGCGCAAGACCGGCGGACGGCTGTTCGACAATGCCGAGGCGCATGAGGAGGAGGCGCTGTTCCACGCCTGGAACGACGCGCAGGCGCGGCGCAAGCCGCTGCTCATCATCGCCGA
>DASZEO010000045.1:0-2196 GCA_035940755.1 Allosphingosinicella sp.
TCAGGATCGACTATTCCTTGGAAGGCTCGGGCTCGGCCTCAGCCGCGACGTCAGCCGCCTCGACCGGCTCCTCTACGATCGGATAATAAGCATAGCGAAGCGCGGGCCCCTTGGGCTCGACGACCTCCTCGGCGGGCGGCAGCTCGTCGCCGTAGGAAACCTGGACCGCCACCGGCGCCGCAGCCTCGCGAACGGCCGGTGCAGGCGCGGCCGCGCGGCCGCCGAAATAGGGGACTTCAGCGGAATAAGCGTGGGCGTTGCGCGCCCGCAACGCCTCGCAATTCTGGCAATCCGCAGAGCGGGCTGCGGCGCCTTCTCCCCAGCCGTACAGCTCGCCATAAGCGGGCGCGCGCGCCGCCAGCTGCCGCTCGTCGATGGCCGCGCCGCGGTCGCGCGGGTGAATCGCAGGGCCTTGGTAATAGATCGGGTTGATGAGGCCGATCGAGCTCTGGCCGAGGTGAATGCCGAGCGCCACCGCCGCCAGGATCGAGGCGCCGAGCGCCGGCAAGGTGTAGGGGCTCGCCATCACCCGCACAACGAAGCTGCGCCGCTGCCGTTCCTGCCCTTCCATCCCCTCACCCCTCGTCGCTTCAGGGCAGCTGCCGGGCCGCCTCCAGCACTTGCTGCGCATGGCCGGGCACCTTCACCTTGCGCCAGATGCGCGCCACCGTCCCGTCGCGCTCGATCAGGAAGGTCGCGCGGTCGATGCCCATAGATTTACGCCCGTACATCGATTTTTGCACCCAGGTGCCGAACGCCTCGCACGCCGAACCGTCGACGTCGCTGGCGAGGCGGACCTTGAGCCCGTATCTGCCGGCGAACTTCGCATGGCTGGCGGGGCTGTCCTTCGACACGCCGATGACCCAGGTCGCCGCCTTTTCGAACTGCTCGGCCAGGGCGGTGAAGTCCTGCGCCTCGCGGGTGCAGCCGGAGGTGTCGTCCTTCGGGTAGAAATAGAGGACGAGCTTGTTGCCGCGAAAGTCGGCGGGGCTGACGGTGGCGCCGTCAGGGCCCTGAAGCGTCACATCGGGGATCCGCTCGCCTTCGCTCACCATGTCATCCTCCCTGCACTTCACGCCACAGCTGCGCAATCCTGTGCCTCGCCCGCTCGTGCGCGGCAAGAAGCTCTTCCCAGCCGTCAAAGCCGCACGCCTGCGCGACCAGCGGCCGGGTGGCCTCGGGCGGCTCGGCGGACGTCGGCGAGACCAGCCGGAACATCACCAGCATGCGCGTCAGCAGGCGCAGCGCCGGGTCGATGTCCGGCGTAACCAGTCCAGCCTCGGCAAGCTCCGCCAGGGCGATTTCCAGGCGCGGGTAGAGGCCGATCCGGTGGCGCAGCTGCAAGGTGTGGATGGCGAATTCGAGGTCGATGAGCCCCCCGTCGCCATGCTTGATGTCGAACCGCCCGCGCGGCGCCTTGTGGGCGGCGATGTCGCGCCGCATCCGCACCGCGTCGGCGGTCGTCCTCTCCGGATCGCGCGGCTGGCGAAGCGTATCGGCGATGACCCGCTCGAGCGCCGCCGTTCCCGCTTGCGATCCGAACATCGGCCGCGCCCGAAGCAGCGCCATATGCTCCCAGGTCCAGGCCTGCTCGCGCTGATAGGCGGCGAAGCTCTCCAGGCTCACCGCCAGCATGCCGTCGGTGCCGTTTGGTCGCAGACGGGTGTCAACTTCGTAGAGAGGCCCCGCCGCGGTGGGGACTGAGAGGGCAGCGGTGATCCGGGGCGCCAGGCGGTTGAAATAATCGGTGGCGCGGAGCGGCTTCGGCCCGTCCGATTCGGCCTCGTGGGTACCGCTGAACAGATAGACGAGATCGAGGTCGGAGGCGAAGGTCAGCGCCTCGCCGCCGAGCCGCCCCAGGCCCAGGATCAACATCTCTGAACCGGGCACCCTGCCGTGGCTGCGCTCGAATTCGGCCACCGTCGCCGCGGCCAGGACGTTGATCGCCGCCTCGGCGACCCGCGAATAGCCCTCGGCGACGTCGATCGGGTCGCTTCGGCCTGCCACGAGCTGGACGCCCAGCGCGAAGCGGCGTTCGTTGACGCGGCTGCGCACGCGATCGAGCAGCAGCTGATAATCGTCGCCGGCGCGGTCGGCGCGGGCAAACCCTTCGACCAGGTCCGCCACCGCCGGCGCGGGCGCGAAGGCGGTGGCGTCGATCAACCCGTCGAGCAGCTCGGGCCGCCGGCCGAGCTG
>DASZEO010000046.1:0-4123 GCA_035940755.1 Allosphingosinicella sp.
AAATATCTCGGCGATCCGCGCCACATCGAGTTCCAGATTTTCGGCGACGGCAAGGGCAATGCCATTCACCTCGGCGAGCGCGACTGCTCGCTCCAGCGCCGCCACCAGAAGGTGCTCGAGGAAGCCCCCTCTCCTGTCGTCACCGCCGAGCAGCGCGACCGTGTCGGCGGGCTGGTGGCCGCGGCGATGGCGAAGATGGGCTATCGCGGCGCCGGGACGATCGAGTTCCTCTACGAGAATGGCGAATTCTACTTCATCGAGATGAACACCCGGCTTCAGGTCGAACATCCCGTCACCGAGGCCATCACCGGCCTCGACCTGGTGCGCGAGCAGATCCGCATCGCCGAGGGGCATCCGCTCACGCTTCGCCAGCAGGACGTCCAGTTCCGCGGCCACGCCATCGAGTGCCGGATCAACGCCGAGGATCCGAGGACCTTCGCGCCCTCGCCTGGGCTGGTGCGCCATTTCCACGCCCCGGGCGGAATGAACGTGCGCGTCGATTCAGGCCTCTATTCGGGCTACCGGGTGCCCCCTTATTACGACAGCATGATCGCCAAGCTGATCGTCTACGGCACGTCGCGCGCCGGGGCGATGCGGCGGCTGCGTCGAGCGCTCGAGGAATTCGTCATCGACGGGATCAAGACGACTGTGCCGCTCCACCAGGCGCTGCTGCTGGATCCCGAATTCCAGTCCGGCGATTATACGATCAAATGGCTCGAAGCGTGGCTCGAGCGCCAGGAGATAGGGGCGGCCGAATGAAGGCGACCATCTGGCACAATCCGAGGTGCGGCACGTCGCGCAAGACGCTGGAGATCCTCCAGGCCGAGGGCGCGGAAGTCACCATCATCGACTATCTCAGCAATCCGCCCTCGAAAGCCGAGCTCAAGCGGCTGTACCAACGGGCGGGCATCTCCGCGCGCGAGGGCCTTCGCTCGAAGGAGACGCTGGCACGAGACCTCGACCTCGTCGAAGGCCCCGTCAGCGACGACGCCATTGTCGATGCGATGGTCGAAAACCCGATCCTGATCGAACGGCCGATCGTCGAGACCGACAAGGGCGTCCGCCTTTGCCGGCCGCAGGACAAGGTGCGCGAGATCCTCTGAAGGAAGGGTAGCAGCAACGTCTGAACCCTCGCTTGGCGGTGCCCGACCATGAAGGGGCTGGACCCCAATCTGGTGCTTCGCGCCTATACGATCGGCGTCTTCCCGATGTCCGACAGCCGCGATGCGAGAGACGTTTATTGGGTCGAACCGCGCCGGCGGGCGATCCTGCCGCTGGACCGATTCCACATCTCGCGCTCGTTGCGCAAAACGCTCAAATCCGGCCCCTTCGACGTGACGCTGGACCGCGTCTTCGCGGAGGTCGTCCGGCGCTGCGCGGCGCGGGAAGATACCTGGATCAACGCCGAGATCGAGCGCAGCTACAATCGTCTCCACAGCGCCGGCCACGCCCATTCGATCGAAACCTGGCAGGACGGAGAGCTGGTGGGCGGCCTTTACGGTGTCCGGCTCGGCGCCGCCTTCTTCGGCGAGAGCATGTTTTCCGAGCGCCCGGACGCTTCCAAGGTGGCGCTTGCCTGGCTGGTGGCGAGGCTCATCGTCGGCGGGTTTCGGCTGCTCGACTGCCAGTTCATGACCCCGCACCTCAAGAGTCTCGGCGCGATCGAGATCGATCAGAAAGCTTATCTGGCGCTGTTGGATTCGGCCCTTGGCGTCGCGCCCGAGTCCGTCGAAGCCGGCGCCGAACCGCGCGAAGCCGTCGAGTTCCGGGCGCTGGACCGGCTGCTCGCCGGCCGTCCCGTCGGCTCGCCGCCTTCAGGATGGGTCATCGCGCAGCTCTTGGGCCAGACGTCGTAGATCGGATGCTCGACGACGTTCAAGGACGGCGCCTCCTTGTAGAGCCAGCCTGAGAAGACCCGCTGATAGCGCCCCTGCGGGTTCCTGACGTCCAGCTGCACGAACGCGCCGGTAAGTTGCTGGATTTCCCAGGGCGCAGTCGTTTCGCAGGCGCGCAGCCGGACGATGACGTCGCCGACGCGCCCCGCCTGCCCCGGGCGGAGCGTCAGCTCGCGCGAGATGCCGTTGCGCTTGTTCAAGAGTCCGATCACCGCCACCCGCTGCGCCATCGGCGTCGTTCCCGGTGCGACCTGAGTCACCGTCTGGGGAATGTCGACCGTCTCGATCGTCTCATTGGCTTCCTGGACGTTGCGCACCGGGGCACCCGTCGGGCCGCAGGCGCTCGCCGCCAGCGCAGCGGCCAGGAGCCATGTCTTCCGCGGCGCGGCCATTGCTCAGTCGGGAATCCAGGCCTGGTAGTCGCCGCTCGCCGCCTGGCGCTGGCCGCCGCGCTCGAGCGCCCCCGACGGCCGGTAGGCCAGCGGCGTGCCGGTAAGGTTCGGAGTCGGCGGCTTCAGGAATTTGGGGGCCGGCGGCAGCGCCTTATCGGGGACATCGTCGATCTGCCGGGTGAGCCAGGCATACCATTCCGGCGGCACCCGGCTCACGTCGTTCGCGCCCTTGTACATCACCCAGCGGCGGTCGCCTTTCTTCGCGACCATGTAGACGTTGCCGAAGGCGTCCTCGCCGACCTTGCGGCCGTGGCGCCAGTTGAACAGCGCGGTCCCCACCGTGGCGCCCTCCCACCAGGTGAACAGATTCTTGAAAAAGCCCATTGCCACGTGCGCCTAGCGCCGATGCGAGGGGCCGCGCAACCCTCGCTAGCGGGGCCAGCTGACGCGATCGCCTTCCCTGAGCGACAACTCCGCCGAGCGCCCGCCCTTGATTTCGAGCACCGCGATGACCGGCTCGCCCGAGCTGACCGGCTCTTCCGAGCGCGGGACGGCGTTGGCGGCGATCCGGGCGATGGTGCCGTCGTTGCGGATGAATATCATGTCGAGCGGAATCAGCGTGTTGCGCATCCAGAAGCTGGCTGGGCGCGGCGACGGGAAGGGGAAGAGCATGCCCTCGTCGCGGCCGAGCCGCTCCCGGAACATCAGCCCCTGGGCCTGCTCGTCCGACGTGCGCGCCACCTCAACGGTGAAGCGATGGGTTCGCCCGCCGCTCACGATCGACAGCGGCACCAGGTCGAGCCCTGAGGGTGCCGTTCGGGCGGCGAGCGGCTGCGAGACGTTGGCAGCCGGTTCGGTGCGGCAGCCGGCAAGGCTCAGCGCCGCCAGCAGCGCGATGGCAATTCTGCTGTAGCTCAAAGGCCTTCGACCTCCACTGCAAGGGGGCCTTTGCGGCCGACCGCGATCCGCGCGCGCAACGGCTGGTCGGGAAGGAGGTCGTTGAGGCCGCCTCGGCGCAACGTCTCCATGTGGACGAAAATGTCCTGGTTGGCGTCGTCCTCGCGCACCAGGAAGCCGTAGCCGCGCAGCCGGTTGAACCATTTCACCCGCACCGGCTCGAAGCCGCCGGCATCGTCGAGCAGCGCGGCCGGGTCGATTCGATCCACCTGACCCCCCGCGCTGCGCGCCAGCTCGGGCGCGACGGCCTTGCTGAGGTCGATGCCGATGACCTTGCGGGCCTGGAGGCCCCGCTCCTGCTCCGCGACCAGGCATTCGACGATCGCGCCTTCGGGAAGGCTTCGCCGGTCATGCTCCTTGAGGACGCTGAAATGGACCAGAATGTCGCCCTTCGCCTCCTCGCTGACGATGAAGCCGAAGCCGCGCGTGGCATCGAACCACTTGACCGTCCCCACCACCCTGACCAGGGTCTCGTCGTCAGCGGACGCGTCGGCGGCGCCCGCGGATGCGGGCATGGGTTCCGGAACCTCCTCTTCACGCGCCATAACTAGTAGCCGATCAACCATTGGCGGCCGTAGAAGTACCACGGTTTCTCCGATTGTGAACCATCGCCGTTCACCGGCCGTCCGGGGACGGGATTTCCCCGGGCGCCGCCAGCGCCAGCCGCCGCGCGTGCTCCAGGGAATGGCCGGCGCGCAGCAGGATGGCGATCGACCGTTCGCGCTCTTCGCGGCTCGGAGCGGCAGAGGCGAACGGGCCGATCCTGCGCCGCTCGGCGAGCCGGAGCGCCGCGTCCCACGCCCCCTTTCGAGCTTCTTCGCGCGCCTCGTCGGCGTCCGTGTCCGCTATGCCGGCGGCGCGCAAAGCCCCACGGACGCG
>DASZEO010000047.1:0-1615 GCA_035940755.1 Allosphingosinicella sp.
CTTCGAGCGGGATCGTCTCGGCGGCGCCCATGGCTCGCGCGACCTCCAGCGAATAGGGGCGCCGCGAGATGGCGATGACCCGGGCACCCGCATCGGTGGCGAGCCGGGTCAGGACGGCGCCGAGAAAGCCGATACCGATGATCGCGACGGTTTGGCCCGCCTCGATCGCGCTGCGCCGGAAGATGTTCATCGCGCAGCCCAGCGGCTCCCCCGGCAACGGCCGGCCTGCAAGGCTCTCGGGCAGCTTCACGACGTTGGCCGCCTCGGCGACGTCGAATTCGGCATAGCTTGCATAGGACAAAGCGGCGACGCGGTCGCCCGCGGCCAGGCCTGTCACGCCCTCGCCGACCGAGTCCACGACACCCCAGCCTTCGTGGCCAAGTGCGCCGGGCGCGGTGGGGAATTCCATCCATTCCGGGCCTGCCCACGGCGTCAGGTTCGAGGCGCAGACGCCGCAGCCTTCGAGGCGGATCCGGACCTGCCCCGGCCCCGGCTCCGGCACCGGCTTGTGCTCGATCTTCAGCGCGCCCGGCCCGGTGAGGACCGCCGCGCGCATCGTCGCGGATGCGTTCATTCGGCGGCGGCGACCAGCCGCTCCGGGCGTGCGCCGCCCGCGTCGTCGAAGGGGATGCCCAGCTCGGCTTCGGCGAACCAGGCGGTGGTCGCCTCGAGCCCGTCCTGCAAGCCGACGCGCGGCCGCCAGCCCAGCACCCGCTGCGCCCGGCCGATATCGGGCTTGCGCCGGCGGGGGTCGTCTTCGGGCAAGGGCCGGTGGACGACCGGCGCCGTCGAGCCGGTGAGCGCGACGACGCGCTGCACCAGGTCACCAACGCTGAGCTCGACGGGATTGCCGAGATTGACCGGAAAGCCGACCGCTTCTTCGCTCTCCATCAGGCGCATCAATCCGTCCACGAGGTCGCTGACATAGCAGAAGCTGCGCGTCTGCGAGCCGTCGCCGTAGACGGTGATGTCCTCGCCGGCCAGGGCCTGGCAGATAACGTTCGAGACCACCCGCCCGTCGTCGGGGCGCATGCGCGGGCCGTAGGTGTTGAAGATGCGCGCCACGCGCGCGTCGCAGCGGCCGGCGCGGAGGTAATCGAAAGCGAGCGTCTCGGCCGCCCTTTTGCCTTCGTCATAACAGGCCCGCGGGCCGGTGCAGCTCACCCAGCCGCGATAATCCTCGGCCTGCGGGTGCACTTCGGGATCGCCGTAGACCTCGCTGGTCGAGCTCAGCAGCAGCCGCGCGCCGGTCGTCTCAGCGAGGCGAAGCATGTTGCGCGTGCCGAGCACGTTGGTGAGCATCGTATGCTCCGGATCCGCCTGGTAGTGCGGCGGCGAGGCGGCGCAGGCGAGGTGGTAGATCCGAGAGATGTCGCGCCTGGCAAGGCCAGCCGGGAGCGGATCGATCACGTCGGCTTCGATCAGCTCGAAGCGGCTGTCGCCCAGCAGGTGGGCGATATTTTCGCGCCGCCCGGTAAGGAAGCTGTCGAGGCAGATCACCGTCGCCCCATCGGCCATGAGGGCGTCGCAGATATGCGAGCCGATGAAGCCCGCTCCGCCCGTCACCAGCACCGTCCTCGACCTGTCGTTCTTCATCATTGGCTTCCTGTCCGGG
>DASZEO010000048.1:0-5981 GCA_035940755.1 Allosphingosinicella sp.
GCCGCCGGGCCGCCCCGCGAAGCGCGGGCGACGCGGCACTTTCCAGAGCAATCCAAGGATTTGACGAGATGGCCGAAGAACAGGGCGCGAATGGTGCGGGCGAGCAGCTGGCGGCAGGCGGAATGGACGCGCCGGCGCAGGTCGGCGTGCTCGCGCAGTACATCAAGGACCTCAGCTTCGAGAATCCGAATTCACCGGCTGTCTACCAGTGGCAGAGCCAGCCGCAGATGGACGTTCAATTCAACATCGGCGCCGCCAGCGTCGGCCAGAACGTGCACGAAGTCTCGCTGAAGATCGACATCAGCGCCAAGGCCAATGAGGGCACGGCCTTCCAGCTCGAGCTCCTCTACGGCGGCCTGTTCGCGCTGAAGAACCTGCCCGCCGAGCAGCTTCAGCCGTTCCTCCTCGCCGAGGCGCCGCGAATCCTGTTCCCGTTCGCGCGGCGCATCATCGCCGACCTGACCATGGATGCGGGCTTCCCGCCGCTGCTGCTCGATCCGATCGACTTCGGCGGCCTCTACATGCAGCGCGCGGCGCAGCAGCAGGCCGAGGCGCTCGGCGGCCAGGCCGGGGACGTGACCGGCCAGGCCTGACCCTGCGGCGTGGGGGGGCTGCAGCGATGAGCCTGATCCGCTCGACGGGCGTCATCGGCGGTTTGACCTTGGTCAGCCGGCTGTTCGGCTTCGTTCGCGACATGCTGCTGGCGCGGGTGCTCGGCGCCGGCCTCGCCGCCGACGCCTACCAGCTCGCCTTCCGGCTGCCCAACACGTTCCGGCGGCTGTTCGCGGAAGGGGCATTTTCGGTGGCGTTCGTGCCGATGTTCGCGCGCAAGCTCGTCGAGGAGGACGGCGAGGCGAAGGCGGAGCGGTTCAGCGAGGACGTGCTGAGCGTCTTCGTCTGGGTCCTGCTCGCTTTTTCCGCTGTGGCGATGATCGCGATGCCGGGGATCGTGTGGCTGCTCGCGGACGATTTCGGCGAGGTTCCCGGCAAGTTCGACCTCGCCGTGCTGCTGTCGAGGCTCACTTTCCCCTATCTCTTCTTCATCAGCCTCGTGTCGCTGCTGACCGGCATCCTCAACAGCCGCTCCCGCTTCGGGCCGGGAGCGTTTGCGCCGGTGCTGTTCAACCTGACGCTGATCGGCGGGATCGTCACCGGCTGGTATCTTCGCGGCGCCTCCGGCGACGATCGGACCGTGGTGATGGTGATGTCGGTCGCGGTGTCGCTGTCGGGCGTGGTCCAGCTCATCTATCTTTGGTGGCGGGTGCGCCGCGAGGGCTTCAGGCTCGAGATCCGCCGGCCGCGCCTGACCTCCGACGTTCGCGAGCTGGGCCGGATGATCCTGCCGGTGACGTTCGGCGCCGGCATCTACCAGCTCAGCCAGCTCATCGACACCTACTTCGCGACCTCTCTGCCGCAGGGATCGCTGACGTTGCTGGCCATGGGCGACCGGCTGAACCAGATGCCGCTGGGGATCGTCGGCATCGCTCTGGGCACGGCGATCCTGCCGATGCTGTCGCGGCACATCATGACGCAGGACAAGGAGGGCGCGTCGCGGCTCCAGTCCAACGCCGTCGACCTCGCCATGCTGCTGACGCTTCCGGCGGCGGCGGCCCTGTGGGTCTGCGCGCCGGCCTTCGTGTTCAGCTTCTTCGTCGGCGGCCGGTTCACCGCTGGTGATGGGGCGATCACCGTCAACATCGTGCGGGCTTTGGTGGCGGGGCTGCCGGCCTATGTGCTGATCAAGATCTTTCAGCCGGCCTTCTTCGCCCGAAAGGATACGCGAACGCCCGTCTACGTCGCGGCGGCGGCGCTGACGCTCAACGTCGCGCTGATCCTGCTGCTGATCAAGCCTTACGGCATCGTCGGCCTGGCCGCCGCGACCGCCGGAGCCGCGTGGATCAACGCCGGCTTGCTTTACTTCCTGCTCCACCGCCGCGACCATTTCCGGCTTCAGCCGAGCCTGATCGGCCGCATCGGGCGGCAGGTGCTGGCGACGGCGCTGATGTCGGGGGCTTTGTGGTGGACGATGTCGCTCTTCGAGGGCTGGTTCACCGGCTCGGCCGCCACGCGTGCGGCGTCGATCGCGGTGGTGGTCGCCGCCGGGCTCGCCGTTTACGCGGTGGCGGGCTATGCGACCGGAGCGCTCGACCGGCAGCGTCTGACGACGCTGCTCAGGCGCGGATCGTGAGCGAGGAGGACCGACCGGTGCGCGTGGTTTCGGGGATCCAGCCGACCGGCAATCTGCATCTCGGCAATTATCTCGGCGCGATCCGGCGCTGGGTGAAGATGCAGCACGAGGCGGAGTGCCTGATCTTCCTCGCCGACCTTCACGCCATCACCGTCTATAACGACCCGGCCGAATTGCGGGCCAACGTCAACGGCATGGCCGCGGCCTTGATCGCCTGCGGAATCGACCCCGAGCAGGTCGTGCTGTTCAACCATGCGCGCGTCCCGGCGCATCCCGAGCTGGCGTGGATCCTGAGCTGCACGGCGCGGATGGGCTGGCTCAACCGGATGACCCAGTTCAAGGAGAAATCAGGCAAGAACCGGGAAGGCGCGAGCGTCGGGCTGTTCGCCTATCCGATCCTGCAGGCGGCGGACGTGCTCCTCTACCAGGCCACGCACGTGCCGGTCGGAGAGGACCAGAAGCAGCATATCGAGCTGATCCGCGACATCGCGACCAAGTTCAACACCGACTATGGCGTCGACCTGTTCACGCTCCCCGAGCCGCACATCGCCGACACGGCCGCTCGCATCATGTCGCTTCGCGACGGCAGCGCGAAGATGTCGAAGTCGGACCTATCCGACATGAGCCGGATCAACCTCAGCGACGATGACGATGCCATTGCGACGAAGGTCAGAAAGGCGAAGACGGACCCGGAGCCGCTGCCCGACAACGTGCTGGCGCTCGATGGGCGGCCGGAAGCCCGCAACCTGGTCGGCATCTACTCCGCTCTGACGGACCGGGCGCCCCAATCGGTGCTGGAGGAATTTGCCGGCCGGGGCTTCGGTGCCTTCAAGCCCGCGCTTGCCGATCTCCTCGTCGCGACGCTGGCGCCGATCCGCCGGCGGCTCGAAGCGTTCCGCGCGGATCCTGGCGAGCTGGAGGCGATCCTCACCCGCGGCTCGGCCCGGGCGGCGGAGATGGCGGCGCCGACGCTCGAGGCGGCCTATCGCGCGGTGGGGCTCCCGCGCTGAGACATTTTGCCTTCATCGGCCATTCAGCGCGCGTTTGTGATAGCGGCCAAGTTGTTCTATATCCGGGACAAATGTCCCGCGTTGAAAGGCCTGCAACCATGTCTCTCAAAAAGAAGATGCTGGCGCTCGCCGCGCCGGCCGCTCTGCTTGCCCTTGGCGCCTGCACCACCGGCTTTCCGGCCCAGGTGCAGCGTTTCTCGGCGATGCCCGCTCCGCAGGGGCAGAGCTTCGTCATCCAGGCCGCCGATCAGGAAAAGAATGGCGGCCTCGAATTCTCGCAATATGCCGACCTGGTGCGGCGCCACCTGCTCGAACTCGGCTACACTGAAGCCTCTTCGCCGCAGCAGGCGAGCTTCGTGGTCGCGCTCGATTACGGTGTCGACGACGGGCGTGAGCGGGTCGTCGCCCGCCCCGATCCGTTCGGCGGGCCGTTCGGCTTCGGCTACCGGCCTTATTACAGCCGGTTCGGCTATTTCGGGCACCACCGCTCGCCCTTCTACTGGGGCTGGCACGACCCGTTCCTCTACGGCCCGTTCGGCTATGGCGGCGGCTACGACATCGACAGCTATACCGTCTACACGAGCTATCTCGACATGGATATCCGCCGCACCGCCGACGGCCAGTCGCTGTTCGAGGGCCTCGCCCAGGCGCGCTCGCGCTCGGACGACCTGCCGGTGCTGGTCCCGAACCTGGTCGAGGCGATGTTCACCGGCTTCCCCGGCAACTCGGGCGAGACGGTGCGAATTACGGTCGCTCCGGAACGCGAACGGCGCTGATCGGGCCCGCATGTGAAGAGGGAGGTCCCGGCATCGGGGCCTCCCTTTTTCTTTGCTCTAACGGCGGACCAGAAACGCCCCGCCGAGGACCAGAAGCACGCCGGCGACTCGCGTGAGGCTGACCTCCACCTTCTCGATCCCGAAGGCGCCCAGCCGGTCGAGCACGAGGGCCATGGCCAGCTGTCCGGCGATCGCTACCATCAGGAAATAGGTGACACCAAGCCGCGGCGCCGCGAAAGCCGCGACGGCCACGAACACGGCGCCGTAGAAGCCGCCCGTCCAGGCATACCAGGGAAGATCGCGCACGCCCGAAGCCGCCGGCCGGACTCCTGACGCCAGCGCGACGATCAGCAGGGCGATCGTCCCGACGGCAAAGGAGACCAGTGCGGCGTTGACGGGCGATCCGACGCCCCGGGAGAGCAGCGCGTTGGTCGGGGCCTGGAGGGCTACCAGGGTCCCGCTGACGAACGCGCCGATCAGGGCGCCCAGGACGACCGGGTTCATGGCCGCGCCGGCAGGAGCGGTCTCAGCTCTCGAGCTGCCGGGTGAGGAGGCGGATGTCGGAGTCGAGCTCCGGATCCTGCGCCCGCAATTTCTCGATCTGCCGCACCGCGTGGATCACCGTCGTGTGGTCGCGCCCACCGAAGCGCCGACCGATCTCGGGCAGCGAGCGCGGCGTCAGCTGCTTGGACAAATACATGGCGACCTGCCGCGGGCGGGCGACTTCACGAGCCCGGCGGGCGCTGGTCATCTCGGCCTTGCGAATCCGGTAATGCTCGGAAACGCGGGTTTGGATCTCGTCGATGGAGATCCGGCGCTGGTTGGCGCGGAGGATGTTGGCGAGCACTTCGCTGACAAATTCGAGGTCGATCGGCCGGTTCTGCATCATCGCATAAGCGGCAATGCGGTTGAGCGCCCCTTCCAGCTCGCGCACGTTGGAGCTGATGCGCTTGGCGAGGAACATGACGACGTCTTCCGGCACCTTCACGTCTGGCAGCTGCTCGAGCTTCTTGGTGATGATGTTTAGCCTGAGCTCCAGGTCGGCCGCGTTGATGTCGGCGACCAGGCCCCAGCTCAGCCGCGACAGGATGCGCGGTTCGATGCCGTCGAGGTCCTGCGGAGCGCGGTCGGAGCTGATCACCAGCCGCCGCCCGGCCGAGATAATCTCGTTCATGGTGTGGAAGAATTCTTCCTGGGTCGATTCCTTGCCGGCGATGAACTGGACGTCGTCGATCATGAGCAGGTCGGCCGAGCGAAGCTGCTGTTTGAAGCGTATCGTCTCGTTGGCCCGGAGCGCGGCGACGAATTCGACCATGAACTTCTCGGCCGACATGTAGATGATCTTGGCGCGCGGCCTCAAGCGGTGGAATTCGTGGCCGACGCCGTGCAGCAGGTGGGTCTTCCCGCGGCCGGTGCCGCCATGGATGAAGAGCGGGTTGAAGGCGACTTTCTCGGCGGCCGCCAGCGTTCGGGCGGCATTGAAGGCGACTTCGTTGGCCTTCCCGACCACGAAGTTCTCGAAGCGGTAACGGGGTTCCAGCGCGACCGAATACAGGCTTGCCGCTTCCCGGGCAGCGGCGGGTTCCGGCTTGCCCTCGGGCGCCGGGATCTGGACCACCGCCGCCGTGCGCGGCGCGGCCGGGCCGACGCCGATACGGATTTGCCGGACCTCGGGAAGCCGCTGGCGCCAGGCCAGCGCGAGCCGCTCGGAAAAGTGGGTCTGCACCCAGTCCGCCATGAACTGGGACGGAAGCTCGAGCCGCAGTGCGCCGGCTTCCGGGTCGAAACCGCCGAGCGCGATCGGGCGAAGCCACCCGTCGAACGTTCGGGCGCCGCAGTCGCGCCTCAGGCTGGAGCGAATCGCTTCCCACGCCGAAGCGATCGGGTCGGCCATGGCTGGCTCCGGATTCAGGGCGATATTACTGGTCGGCGTCTGCACGCACGCAACCCCCTCCTTTCTCCGCCGCCTTTGATGGCGGCTTGTCAGCGCAAAACTTCCCCGTGCGG
>DASZEO010000049.1:0-5339 GCA_035940755.1 Allosphingosinicella sp.
TGCGGGGCGGCTTCGCGGCGCCCGGGGGGACCGAGGAAAAGGCGGGCGGCAACCTGCTGCAGCGCCTGATTGCGACATTTAAGACTCAGTATTGAGGAAAAGCTGTGGATCGCGTTAACTTTTTTCTCGCTCCCAAGAATCTCATAGGGCAAAAGGATTTAGCGGGCGCGCATTGCACGGCGCTGGAGCATAGGGGAGATTTGGCATGAGCATCGATTTCATCCGCCCCGAGGTGGAGGAACTGCGGCCCCGGATCAGCGTGATCGGCGTCGGCGGCGCGGGCGGAAACGCCATCGCCAACATGATCCAGTCGGACGTGCAGGGGGTCGACTTCATCGTCGCCAATACCGACGCCCAGGCGCTCAACCACAGCCTCGCGGACCGTAAGATCCAGCTCGGCCTCAAGATCACCCAGGGCCTCGGCGCCGGCTCCCGCCCCGAAATCGGCAAGGCCGCTGCCGAAGAGGCGCTGGCCGAGATCGAGCAGGCCCTCGAGGGCGCCCATATGTGCTTCATCGCCGCCGGCATGGGCGGCGGCACCGGAACCGGCGCGGCGCCCGTGATCGCCAAGGCGGCGCGCGACCGCGGCATCCTCACCGTCGGCGTCGTCACCAAGCCGTTCAGCTTCGAGGGCGCCCGGCGCGGCCGTTCGGCCGAGGCCGGCATCGACGAGCTTCAGCAGCATGTCGACACCCTGATCGTCATTCCCAACCAGAACCTGTTCCGCATCGCCAACCCGAACACGACCTTCAAGGAAGCCTTCCTGATGGCCGACGAGGTGCTCCAGCAGGGCGTTCGCGGAATCACCGATCTGATGGTCATGCCCGGCCTCATCAATCTCGACTTCGCCGACGTCCGCTCCGTGATGAGCGAGATGGGCAAGGCGATGATGGGCACCGGCGAAGCGTCCGGCGACAACCGCGCCATCGATGCGGCCGAGCAGGCGATCGCCAACCCGCTGCTCGACGGCGTCAGCATGAAGGGCGCCAAGGGGGTCATCATCTCGATCACCGGCGGCGACGACATGCGGCTGATGGAGGTCGACGAGGCCGCCAACCACATCAAGGACCTGGTCGACATCGACGCCAACATCATCTGGGGCTCGGCGTTCAACAACGATCTGGACGGCAAGATCCGGGTGTCGGTGGTCGCCACCGGCATCGACGTCGAGACCGCGACCCAGGCGCCGCCGCTGCAGGCGAAGGTTTTCGCCTTCCCCGCCGGCCGCGCCGCTCCGGAGGCCAAGCCCAAGGCCGCGGCGCCCGAGCCAGCCCCAGCGCCGATCACGCTGACCCCGCCCGAGCCGGCCGCCGAGGAAGCCGAGGCGGAGCCGGAGACGGTGAGCTTCATCGACGAGCCCACCCAGGCCCCGGCCGAGCTCGCGCTCGACGCGCCCGCGGACGAGGGCGAGGACGAGGGCGACGAGCTGCTGCTTGACACCGTCGACTTCGAAGAAGACGAGCCGGCCGCCGAGGAGCCGGAGGCGCCCACCGGCGGCCGCCGCAGCTGGCTTACCCAGGAGGAGCCCGCCGAGGAGGCGCCGGAGCCTGCGGCCAAGCCGGCTGGCGGCACCTTGTTCGAGCGCATGTCCAACATTGCCAGGGGCGCGGCCAAGGCTCAGGTCGATGACGAAACCCCTTCGATCCGGCCGGCGCGGGACCCGCTCGACATCCCGCGCTTCCTCAACCGGCAGAACAACCAATAGCGCGCCTCACCTCCCGCAAGCGGGAGGGGAGCGGCTGCCGTTCATCGCCGGGGGGCACCGCCCCGCCGCACTAATCGCGGCCAAGTCATTGCCCGTACAGGCTGCGCGCGGTCTACCCGAACCATGGAGTCATCGGCGATGCGGGGGATCCGCCACAGCCTCGCGCTGCTGGCGGCCGGGTCCATCATGGGAGGCGGCGCCGCGGCGGCGCAGCAGCGCACCGGCCTGCCGCCGGGCGCGGTGGTGCAGCCGATCGGGCCGGACGACGGCGCCGAGCTTCGCCGGTACCTCACCCAACTCGCCGACAACCCGCGAAGCCTGGACGCGCTGATCGGCGCCGGCCGCGCCGCGCTCCAGAGCGGCGATGCCGAAGCCGCCTTGTCGTTCTTCGCCCGCGCCGACGAGCTGTCGCCGCGCAATGCGCGGATACGCGGGGGAATGGCCTCATCGCTCGTGCGCATGGGGCGGGCGCAGCAGGCGCTCGGCCTTTTCGCCGAAGCCGTTTCGCTGGGCGCCCCGGTAGCGGAGATAGCCGCCGACCGCGGGCTCGCTTATGACATCCTCGGCGATCCGCGGCGCGCGCAGCAGGATTATACGCTGGCGCTTCGGCAGCGCGATACCGATGAGGTTCGCCGGCGCATGGCGCTGTCGCTGGCGATCAGCGGCCAGCGCGACGCGGCGCTTCGGATGCTGGACCCGCAGCTGCGCCGCAACGAGCGCGCCGCCTGGCGCACCCAGGCTTTCGTACTCGCGCTGACCGGCGATTCCGCCGGCGCCACCCGGACCGCCCAGGGGACGATGCCCGCTGGCGCGGCCCAGGCGATGGCGCCGTTCCTGGCGCGGCTGGCGGCGCTCAGCCCCCAGCAAAAGGCGTTGGCGGTCCATTTCGGCCAATTCCCCGCCAACGGCCGCGCCTTTGCCGGCGCCGCCCATACCGACACCACCGCCGACCCAGGCGCCGTCGCTCTCGCCATGGGCGGCGCGCCGCGAGCCGCCGCGCCCGCAACCGGGCGGAGCCAGGCGCCTGCCGCCGCCACTCGCCGCCGCCCGGGCAGCGAGCAGCAGGCGCGAAGCTCGGCGCCTCGCACGGCGGCTCCCGCCTCCGGCCGCCGCCGCGTCGCCGACGTGCGCGATTCCAGCGATCCTTACGGGCTTCGCGGCCTCGCCGCGCCGGTACGCCGCCAGCCGCGCCCGCAGCCGGCTCGGCAGGAGACGGAGCCGCAGCCCGCCCGGCAGGAGCCGCAGCCGGCACGGCAGGAGCCCGGATCGCCGCCCGTCGAAGTGGCGGAAGTCAGCACGCGCTGGGCGGGCGCCCCCGTCATTCCCCAGCAGCAGGCGCAGCCCGCCGTGACTCAGCCGCCATCTTTGCCGCCGCCGGTTGCCCGGGAGGCGCCGGCGCCTGCCATGGTCCAGCCCGCGCAAACGCAGCCCGTGCAGCCGGCACCGACGCAGCCCGCGCAGACGCAGCCCGCGCCGACGCAGCCCGTGCCGACGCTGCCGGTGCAGCAAGTGCCGTCGCCTGCGCCCGCGGCGGAGGCAGCGCCGCAGCCAAGTGCCAGTTCAACTGCGCCCCCGCTCGTCCAATCCGAGACGCCGCCTGCGCCTTCGGCGGTCCAGACGACGCCGATCCCGGCCTCGTCGCTGCCCGGCCCGGGCGCGATCGTCGAGGCACCGCCGGCAAATCCTGCGCCGGCCGCCGAAATTGCTCCCGCTCTGGCGACACCAGCGGAAGCTTCGCCGGGCTTTACCCTGACGCAGCAGGAGTCGCGGCCCGCCGAGCCTCAGCCGGAGCCGCCCCGTGAGCCGCTCGCGGACATCGCGTCGGTGGTGAATTCGCTGCCGAGCGAGCCAGAGCCGAGCCGCCCCGCTCCCGCGCCGGAACCCGCCCGCCCGACGCCCCCGCGGCAACGGCAGGCCGAACCGACGCGTCCAGCCCGCGCGGCAACGCCGGCTGCCGCCCGTCCGCGTCCGGCGGCGCCGGCCCATCCGAGCCGCCACTGGGTGCAGATCGCGGGCGGCGCCGACCGCTCGGCGCTGCCGCGCGAATTCGCCCGTTTGCGCGCGCAGGCGCCCGAGCTCGCCAACCGGACCGCGTGGACGACGCCGCTCAACGCCACCAACCGGCTGCTCGTCGGGCCGTTCGCGAGCGCGCGCGAGGCGCAGCAGTTCGTCAACCAGCTCTCGCAGCACGGCGTTTCCGCCTTCGCCTGGACCAGTCCTGCCGGGCAGGAGATAGAACGCCTCGGCCGATGAGCCTGGCGCCCTATGCGTCCGATCCGGCCGAATCGCGCGGGCGGCTGCACCGGGAGGAGGCGCATGGCGTGCGTGGGCCGCGCGACGCCTTCCAGCGCGACCGCGACCGCATCATCCATTCGGTCCCGTTCCGCCGCCTTCGCCACAAGACGCAGGTGTTCGTCGCCCCGGACGGCGACCATTTCCGAGTGCGGCTCACCCACAGCCTCGAAGTCGCTCAGATAGGGCGGACGCTGGCCCGGGCGCTCGGCCTGAACGAGGACCTGACCGAGGCGCTCTGCCTCGCTCACGACATCGGCCACCCGCCCTTCGGCCATGCCGGCGAGGACGTGCTGAAGGCCGCGATGCGCGACGGCGGCGGCTTCGACCATAACGCCCATACGCTGCGGGTGCTGACGAGGCTCGAAAGCCCGTATCCCGACTTTCGCGGCCTCAACCTCAGCTGGGAGACGGTGGAGGGCCTGGCCAAGCATAACGGCCCGGTGCGGCAGGCGCCGTGGGCGCTGGCGGAGGCGGATGCCGAATTCCCGCTGGACCTCGCCACCTGGCCCAGCTTGGAGGCGCAGGTCGCGGCGGCGTCCGACGACATCGCCTACGACAATCACGACGTTGACGACGGTCTGAGAGCGGGGCTGTTCACGCTTGAGGAGCTGCTCGAAGTGCCGCTGGTGGCGCAGGCGTGGGACTCGGTGCGCAGCCGCTATCCTGACGCCGACGAGCGCCGGCTGCTCCCGGAGCTGGTGCGCGACCAGATCGGGCTGATGGTCAATGACCTGCTGGAGGAAACCAAGCGGCGCGTTTCCGGCGTTCGCCATGTGGAGGAAGTGCGGGAGGCCGGAGGTCCGATGGCCGGCCTTTCCGAAGCGATGCAGGCGCAGGAGCGGCAGTTGAAGGCCTTTCTCCACGCGCGGATGTACGACGCGCCGGCGGTCAGTGCGGTTAGGGACGCGGCGCAGCGGGTCCTCGCCGCCCTGTTCGCGGCCTATCGCGACGATCCGAGGCGGCTGCCGGAGGAATGGCGGCCCGCTTCCGCCGATGAGCCGGCGACGCTGCGCGCGATCGGCGATTTCGTCGCGGGCATGACCGACCGCTACGCGATCCGCCGCCATCAGGAGCTGGTCGGGCCGGTGGACCTGCCGGAAGCCTTCTAGGCGCCGTTCGTGGGATCGCGCCTGACGAGCGCCTCGGCGATGAGCCTGCGACTTTCGTCGACGCCGTAAAGCGCGATGAAGCTGCCCATCCGCGGCCCCTGGCTGGTGCCGAGCAGGATCTCGTAAAGCGCCCGGAACCAGTCGCGCAGGCTCTCGAACGGGTGCGCCTTGCCGACCTCATAGACTTCGCTCTGGATCGTCTCGGCGTCGGCATCGGCCGGCAGTGCCGC
>DASZEO010000050.1:0-3627 GCA_035940755.1 Allosphingosinicella sp.
GACCGACGTAACCGTCGAGAATGGCGAGATCATCCTCTCCGCCGGATACAGCGTCTTCGGCAACGTCGTCGCAACCGACAGCCCGCCCACCGGCACGCCGCCCCCGGAGGCCAATTTCTTCGTTCGCCAAGGCACGGTCACTTCCGACCTGCGCGGCTACGCCTCCACCGAAATGGGCGCGGGCGGCGGCACGGCCGACCTCACCTTCCAGCAGGACGTGAGCCTGTTCGGCGCGAAGCGGGCGCGGCTGAGCGCGACTGGCGGGCGGACTCTGCGCGTCCTGGGCGACGCCCTGGTCGACTCGACGGCGGAGGTGGTGGACGATTCCCTCGAGCCGGTGGTTGGCGGCCAGGCGCTGGTTTACGCTGCGGGCGGGGGTTCGGTCATCGTTTCCGGCGATCTCACCGTGGATGCCTCGGCTCGCGGCCAGGGCGACGGCTATGCCGTCGACGCTACCGGAGGATTCGCTGAGATCCTGAGCGACGGCGGCTCCGTCAGAGTCGGCGGCGACGCTTTGGTGCTGGCGGAGGGAGACGGCGGGGATAATGGCTCGGCGGGCGGCACGACGGGCACGGGCGGCACCGCGAGGGCTGAAGCGGTCAATAATGCCAATAATGGCGAAATTGTCGTCTCCGGCCAGTTTGCCGTCTCGGCCGGCGGCTATGGCGGCGACGCGTCGCGGTCCGGTACGACCGGTGGGACCGGAAGAGGCGGCACCGCGTCGATCGAAGCGAATAGCGGGGTTATCGAAGGGTTCGGCTATGCCTCCGCTCGCGGAAGCGGCGGCAGCGGCTATAGTTACTATAGCGAAGGGGCTTCGGCTGGGATTAACGGCGGCGACGGGTTTGGCGGGACGGCGGTGCTCAGCGCCACCAATGGCGGCCAGCTCATCGGCCCCAATTCTGCTGATGCGAGCGCCTTCGGCGGCACCTTCGTCGGTGGCGGTCAGGGCGGGAACGGCACCGGCGGCCACGCGCGTATCGTCGCGACCGGCGCCGGGTCCTCGGTCACCTCCGGCTATACCTATGTGAACGCGGATGGCTTCGGCGGCGGCGCCGGCTCCAGCGCTCCGCCGGGAGACAATGGTGACGGCGGCGACGGCCAAGGCGGCGAAGCGGCCGCGGACATAAGCGCGGGCGCTTCAATCTCGGTCAGCGGGATCCGTGTCGACGCTACCGGGTTCGGCGGTGACGGCGGCAGCGGAGCGGGCGGCGCCGCCGGAGGGGCGGGCGGCTCGGGACTCGGGGGCACCGCCACGGTTCGCACTTCGGATGGCACTCTGAATTCCATCGTGGACCCGCTAATTGTCGCTGCCTCGGGCAGGGGCGGCGCTGGCGGAGACGGCGGGGCCTCCAGCGCGCCCGCGACGGCCGGCGGCGCCGGCGGGACGGGAGGCGATGCCACTGCCGGGACCGCCCAAATCGAAATAACCGGCGGCGGAGTGCGTTCGGAAGCAACCATCGTGGCCGCGGAGGGCTTGGGTGGCGAGGCGGGGGCCGGAGGAACGGGGACGTCGGGGCCTGGGGTGGACGGCGCGACGGGCCATGGCACGGGAGGCCTGGTGAAGGCCGCCGTCGCCGACAGCGCTACGCGCAATGGCAGCGCTTTCCTCGGCGACACCATCGCGGTGGCGATCGGTTTCGATGGCGATCCGCTGGTCGCGAACGGAACCGCGGGCCGCGTGGTCTTCTCGGATGCCACGTCGGGTTCGCTGCTGAACTTCGACTCTTTGTCGGTGAGAGCGCTGGGGACCCCCGCGGCAGACGAGCCCGCCGTTCAGTTCATTCTCAGCGGCCCCGGTGCCACCACCGTCGACGGCGATCTCGATATCGTCGCGGACGGCGAAGTGGCGTTTGAGGCCGTAGGCAGCGGCCGGCTTCAGGCGGGGGGCGCGGTCACCGTCCAGTCGGGCACCACGATCTCGCTTTTGCATGATGGGCGCGGCTCGACCCCCAGCACGCTTAGCGGGGCCAGCGTCACGTTGACGGCAGATTCAGCGGTAACCGGCGCTGCCGGGAGCCTCATCAGAGCGACGAACGGCGACGTCACCTTGGCGGCGCCGGTTGTGGACATCGGCGGCGTCGCTGCCACCGGCGACATCAGCGTCCAGGCGGGCCGCATCGCCATCGATACCGCCACATCGGGCGTGGACATCGACCTCGACAGCACCGGCGACATCGTCATCGACCTCGCCCAGGCCGGCCACGACTTCTTCGCGGACGCCGGGGGCCGCTTCACCGGCGGGACGGTCACGGCGAATATCGGCAGCGACATCATCATCACGTCGGTCGGCGACCTTACCCTCGACAACGCCGCCTCCACGAGCGTGATCGACCTCACCTCAAGCGCCGGCAGGGTGCTCAGCGCCGGACTCCTCGACGCCGGGACCATGCTCGACATCGACGCCGCGACGAACATCGGCATCAACGACGCTTCGGCCGGGACGTCGATCGACCTGTTCGCGGGCAGCGCCATCGTTACCGGGGATCTGATCTCGTCCGGGTGGATTCTCGCGAGGTCGACCGGCTCGATGACCGTGGCCAGCACCGACAGCGGCACCTTCACGACCCTGCTGTCGGGCGGCGCAGCCGGCATCGGCACGATGAATGCGGGCACCGACCTGCGCGTGCAAGCGGGCGCCGACATCGACCTTCAAAGCGCCACGGCGGGCCGCGACGTGACGCTTCAGAGCCCGCAGAGCATCCGCGTGGCCTCCGCGACCGCTGGAGACGATTTCTTCGCCCGTGCCGGTCTCGACTTCAGCGCCGGCACCGTCACCGCCACGGGCCTCGGCAGCGACACCGAGGCCGGCTCGGGCGTGCAGGGCGGCAGCGGCAACATTCAAATTTTGGCAACCAACTCGCTTCGGCTCGACAATGCGGACGCGGCCCTGCAGATCCTGCTGACGTCGCGCCAGGGCAGTATCTTCAGCAGCGGCCTCCTGACCGCGGGCACGAGCCTGACCGGCACGGCAGCCGTCGATATCGCGATCAACGACGCCGATGCCGGGACTTTCGTCACGCTCGACGCCGGTCAATCAATCGCAACGGGCCGGATGACCGCAGGCACGGATGTCACCCTCAACGCCAAGTCCGGGAACATCAGTGTCGCCTTCGCCCAGGCCGGCGACGACTTCCGGGCCAGTGCCGGCGGATCGTTCTCAGCCACCCAGGTGACGGCGACCGGCGGCGGGTTCGACGACGAGGCGGGTTACGGCTCGGCGTCGGGCGAGGGCAGCAACATCCTCGTCGCTGCCGGCGGCGACCTTAGCCTGGGCACCGGCGATGCGGCTGGTCGGATCGAGCTCGATGCGGCTGCGGGCAGCATCTTCAGCAGCGACCGGCTGACCGCCGGCACCAGCGTCGATGCGAGCGGGGCGGCGGCGCTCGACGTCAACGACGTGACGGCCGGCACGTTCGTTCAGCTCCAGGCCGGCGGCGTGTTCGATGCGCGCAACGTGGTTGCGGGCAGCTCGATCACGGCGGTGGCGGGGCAGGGGATGACGCTGGCTTCGGCCGATGCGGGCAGCTCGATCTTCCTTCAGGCGGGCGGCGCAGCGAGCGTCGGCACGCTCGATGCGGGCACGTCGATCGACGTGATCGCGGCCTCGATGACGATCGCCGGCGC
>DASZEO010000051.1:0-2990 GCA_035940755.1 Allosphingosinicella sp.
TTGGTCGTGAAGAAGGGCTCGAACACCCGCCGCCTGATCTCCGGCGGCACGCCCGGGCCATTATCCTCGATGTCGATGGACAGCGCACGCCCCTCGCCGGCCGAGGCGACGCGAAGCCAGAGCCTGCGCTCTCCGCTTTTCTCCTGGAGCGCCTGCTGGGCATTCACGATCAGGTTGACGAGCACCTGGTGGAGCTGGTCGGCGTCGGCGTGGAGCGGCGGCAGGTCCGGCTCGATCTCCAGCGATACCTCGATGCCCGCTGTACGCAGCGAATATTCGGTGAGGTCGAGCGCGGCGCGAACCACGTCGGAGGCGTGGATGATGCTGCGTTCGGGCTCGCGCTGCCGGGCCATGGCAAGGAAGGTCTGGACGATCTTCGAGCAGCGCTCGGCCGCCCGGCGCACCTTCTCCGCGCGCTCCGCGAGCGGCGATCCGGCGGCCAGCTCCTCGAGCAGGTCGGCCTGCGCGGTGACGATGGTGAGCGGATTGTTGAGCTCGTGGCTGACGCCGGCGAGGAGGCTGCCGAGCGCGGTGAGCTTCTCGGCCTGGTGGAGCGCCTCGCGCGATCGCACCAGCTCCTCCTCGGCGCGCTTGGTCTCGGTGAGGTCGACGATCGAGGAGATCACCGCCGGCTCGCCCTTGTAGCTGATGTGGCGCCAGCTGACCGCGACCGGGAAGCGCGTGCCGCCGCGCACCATGTTGGTCTGGTAATTGTCGTAGCGGCGGTGGGCGCGAACGAAGTCGGCGAACGCCTCCCAGCCATGGCCGCGCTCGGTCCAGCTGCGCGGATCGATCGAGGCCGAATCCTTCTCCGGAACGCCCATCATTTCCCAGAAGGCGGGGTTGCCGAGGACGATGCCGCTGTCCTGGGCAATGACGACGGGGATCGGATGGGCCTCGGTGACGGTGCGGAACAGCTGCTCGCTCTCGCGAAGCGCCGCGGCGGCCTCGGCGCGCTCGAGCGTGGCCCAGGTGCGCTCCGCGACCTCGTGCAGCAGCTGGACCTCGGCTTCGGTCCAGCGGCGGGGCGAATATTGCTGGGCCGCCATCACGGCCGTCAGCGTTCCCCGCTTGACCAGCGGAACGCTCGCGAAAGCCTGGACGCCGAACGCCAGGAAACGCTCCCGCATGACGTCGAACAGCTCCGGATCGTTGGCGACGTCAAAGCACAGGATCGGCTCGCCGCGCGCATGTCGCTCGACCTGGTCGGGCGAATAGTTGGTCATCGGATATTTGGTTTGCGGGAAGGCCGGCCCGCTCGCGCGCCAGTCGCGGCGGACGTGCATGAGGCCCTCGCTCCAGTCGATGGTCGCATAGACGACGCGGTCCGCGCCGAGCTCGCGGCCGATGGCGCGGGAGGTCATGGCCAGGATCGTCTCTGGATTGCTCTCGTCGCGCAGCTCGTCGCCGAGCCGGAGCAGGAAGGCGTGCGCCCGCTCCGAGGCGACCTGCTCGGAGACTTCGGTGCATGTGCCGATCCAGCGGCCGGCGCCATCCACCCGCCGGCCGTGGGTCAGGAACGGCCGCGGCGTGCCGTCGGCGCCCGTGAGGGCGAGCGTCGCGCTGAACGATTGCGCGTCGCCGGCCGAGCGGACCGCATCGGCAAGCGCGGCTTCATTGTGGGCCCGGACCTCCGCGTCGGCGCCGGCATATTCATCCCAGCGGCGGTTGAAGGCGACCGGGCGGCCGCTGTCGTCCGCCTGCCAGCAGATGATCGGCAGCAGGTCGGCCAGCGCGCCGAAGCCCTGCGCGGCCGTTACTTCCTGAACCACTGCGTCCACGAAAATTCCCTCTGCCGAGCGCCGTTTGCGGGCTTGTAACTCTCAGCCGACGGCGGCGCGACAGCAATTTGCCTCAGGCGACGGCTAATGCGGCGCGCGGACGAGCGGAACGAAGCGCACGGGCATGAGCCGCTCGGTGCTCACGCGGCCGCGGCCGTCCTTGCGCACGAGGGTCAGGACCTCGCCGTCGGAGCCGTCGGCGAGTGGGATGACCATGAGGCCGCCCGGCGCGAGCTGCGCAAGCAGCGGCTCAGGAACCCGGGCCGCGGCGGCGGTGACGAGGATCCGGTCGAACGGCGCCTCCTCAGGCCAGCCGGCATAGCCATCACCGGCGCGCACGGCGATGTTCTCGTAGCCGAGCCGCGCGAGCCGCGCCTCGGCATCGCGGGCAAGGTCCGGCACGATCTCGATCGACCACACGTGGCCCGCCAGCTCCGCCAGCACCGCCGTCTGGTAGCCCGAGCCCGTGCCGATTTCGAGCACCCGGTCGGTCGGGCGCAGCTGGAGCAAATGGGTCATCAGCGCGACGATGAACGGCAGCGAGATTGTCTGGCCGTGGCCGATCGGCAGCGCCACGTTGCGATACGCCTCGCCGCGCACCTCCTCCGGCACGAAGAGGTGCCTCGGCACGATCCGCATCGCGGTAAGGACGTCGGGGTCGAGCCGGCGCGTCGCCGGAACGCCGGCGGTTTCGGCCATGTTGGCGATGGTGAGCACCATCAGCGCGCGCTCGCGCGCCTGCTCGCCCTCGGGCGGCGCCGGCGGTGCGGACGCGGCGAGGACGAGCATGAGGAGCGGCAGCAAGGGTCGCACCAGGCAGGAATTATTGGCAGGAACGAACGGCGTCCAGCCTGCCCCCGTGTGAGGATCGGCTTCAAAAAAAGCAACCGCATCCTCTTGAAACGGTCAGCGCAGAGAACCATATGGGCTTGCGCCGGACGCCCTCGGGGTCCGGCGGGGAGGGGGCGCCGCTCTCTCGCGGCCCCTCTGCCTCATCGACCACGTTGCTCAAAGGAGGACATGGACCATGAGGAACATCGACTTCACGCCGTTCCGGCACTCGACCGTCGGCTTCGACCGGCTGTTCGACCTGCTGGAAAGCAGCATCCCCTCGCAGGTCAGCGACAATTATCCGCCGTTCGACCTCGTCCAGGAAAGCGAGGACAAGTACCGCATCACGCTCGCGGTCGCCGGCTTCCGTCCCGACGA
>DASZEO010000052.1:0-7985 GCA_035940755.1 Allosphingosinicella sp.
TAGGCGCGCGCCACGCGGGCGATCTCCGCCTCGCTGCCGGTGAGGCCGATGAGGCGCGGGTGGAAGGCGGCGACGTAGCGGGCGAGCACCGGCGGCGTGTCGCGGCGCGGGTCGACGGTGATGAAGATCGGCTGCACCTTCGCCGCCCGGGCGGGGTCGCTCTGCTCGAAACGGCGCAGGCCGGCGCCGATCGTCTGGAGGTCGGTCGGGCAGACGTCGGGGCAGTAGGTGAAGCCGAAATAGACGAGGCGGTACTTGCCGGCAAAGTCGGTGTCGCTGACTCGCCGCCCGTCCTGCGCCGTCAGCGTGAAATGGCCGCCCAGGCTCGCCCCTTCGAGCGGCGCCGCGCTTGAGTGACAGGCGGCGACCGGCGCTGCCAGGGACGCGGCGAGCAGCGCTTTGGCCAGGATCCGGAGCGCGCGGGTCGCGCTCGTCACGGCGGCGATATTGTTCATGACAGCCTCAGCCTTGCTTTGCTATGGCGGCTTGATCAAGCGGATAGATGCGGGGAAAATCAACGAGATGGGCAGGATCAACCGCTACCGGCTGCTGGCCGCCCTGGCGCTCGTCGCCGTTCCGGTCACCGCTCAGAACTACTCGGAAGGCTTCACTTTCCTCAAGGGCGTCCGCGAACGCGACGCCCCGAAAGTACAGGAAATCGCGTCTCGGCCTAATCCGGCGGTGATCAACGCGCGCGATCCCGGTTCGGGCGAGGGGGCGCTGCACATCCTCGTGCGTGGCCGCGACCTCAGCTGGCTTACCTTCCTGCTCGCCCGCGGCGCCCGACCCGACCTGCAGGCCAATGACGGGACGACGCCGCTGATCCTGGCCGCGCAGATCGGCTGGATCGATGGCGCCGAGCAACTGCTGGCGAGGGGCGCCAACGTCAATCTCGGCAACAGCCGCGGCGAGACGCCGCTGATCATGGCGGTCCAGCGGCGCGACCTGGCGATGGTACGGCTGTTGCGCGGCCAGGGCGCCAATCCTAACCAGAGCGACCACGTCGCGGGCTATTCTGCGCTCGATTATGCGCGGCAGGACCGGCGCGCGGCGGCGATCCTGCGCGAGCTCGAATAGGTCAGCCGAGGCCGGCGAGCCCCGGATCGAGGTCCCCGGCCAGCCGCCGGGCCGCGCGCCGCGCGAATCGCAGCGTCTCCGCCTTGCGCCGCGCCGCGGCCAGCGGCCGGTACGGCGCCTCCCGGACCAGCGCCGCATCGTAGCGGTCGGCGACGATCAGCCCGGCGCAGTCGGGGCCCAACCGATCGCCCTCGAACGGCTCGAGCGCGAAGCCGGTCGGCACCGCCCAGTAGAAGCGGTCGCAATAATCCAGATAGTCGCACCATTTATGATCGCCGAGCAGGTCGGCGCGCGACACCTTGATCTCGACGATCACCAGCTGCCCCTTGGGCCCGATCGCCAGCATGTCGGCGCGCCGGCCGTTGGGCAGCGGCACTTCGCACAAGGCAAAATGGTCGGCGCGGAAGAACATCCGCGTCACCCCCCGGGCAACGTCCTGCGCGGCAAGCGGCAGGTCGGCAAAACAGGGGATTGCGGGCGACTCGCGCAACGTGGCCATCGCGCCAGCCTAGAATGAAACATGAACGTCGCAAAGGCCGCACGAAAGGAAAAGGCTCGCTCTCCGGGCACTGGAGAGCGAGCCCCCTTTGGCCCCCGCTGCGGGTGGCCTAGCGGTAGAAGACGTGGTTGCCGACGGTGGCGATGCGAGTCAGGCGCCAGCCCGGGCTGACGCGGCGGGCGTGGAAGAAGAGGGCGCGCGGGGCCCCGCCGTCGGCGAGATCCTGCATCGCGATGCGTGAGATGGCGACCGCGATCCGCCAGTCTCGCGACCCGGCGGGAGGCGTCGGGATGCTGCCGCGGCGCACGAAAGAGAACTGGCCCGGCTGGCGAACCACGCCGCAAATGGTCGAGGCGAAGCGGCCCGAACGCGAGCGGTTGATGATCACTTCGGCGACGGTCAGCTGGCCGGCAAGCGGCTCACCCTTCGATTCATAGTAGACCGCGCGGGCAAGGCAGTCGCTCTCGCGGTCGGGCGTATCGCTGGAGGCATAATCCTCGACTAGCTGGGACAGCGAGCGGCCGTCGCGCCGATCCGCCTGTTCCGTCCCCTGCTCGGGCAGAGCGGGCGCCATCGCATGGGTCGCGACCGGTGCCGGAGCGGCCTCGGCCGGTCCCGGGAGAACCGGATCCTGAAGGTCGTTCAGGCCCAGATTCTCGGCCGTCAGCGTCGTGCCGGCGTGGGCGATATAGGGGACGGCCGCGACGGCCTCCCCCTCGGAGGCGATCGACGGAGCGGCATGGCCCCCGATCGCACAAAACATCGTGGCAGCCGCGGCGAAGGCCGCGGCGCGGAAAGGAAGTCGCAATGGAAACTCTATTCTCGGCGGTGGGTTGGTTGCGGAGCGACGAAATCGTCAGCCCGAACCGCCCCCCCGACTCGCGTGGCCGCCTGCCTACTCGATACTGTGCTGACGGCCCCCGCTCTTGCGCCTGAAGTGCGAGGTCAGGGGTACCGGGCGGTCCGTTAAGGAATCAACCGAACGAGTTCATTTCAGCGGCGAACCGTTCGCTCGATGCGATATCCAGTTCGATTATCCACAGGTCCGGGTCGAATCGCCGCCGCCGGTCGAGCAAAGCCGCCAGATCCTGCGGCGACTCGCCGGCGAGAGCCGATTCGCGCCACGCGTAGCGGCCTTCCGGCTGCAGCGCGCGCTCGAAAACCCGCGGATTTGCGCCCCGTTCCAATAGGATGACGGCCACCGCGCCGGCCGTCGCGTCTCCCTTGGCCAATACGGTTCCAAAGCCGCCTTCGCCCTCGGCGCGCCGCAGCAACGCCGAGACCAGGACCGAGCTCGCGATTCGCGGCTCCATCAGGCAGGCTGAGATGGGGGACTCGGGCGCCCCGGCTCAGGCGGCATCCCGCGTTTCCTCGCCGGCCAGGAGCGCGAACAGCGCGTCCTTCGAGCGGGCCCCGCGCAGCTTGGCCAGGGTCTGGCGGTCGCGGAACGTCCGGCTGACGCTCGCCAGCGCCTTCAAATGCTCGGCGCCGGCATCGGGCGGCGAAAGCAGAAGAAAGACGAGATCGACCGGTATGCGGTCCACGGCCTGGAAGTCGATGGCCCCGGAAAGCCGGGCGAAATAGCCGAAGACGTGAGGCAGTCCTTCCACTCTGCCGTGCGGGATCGCCGCTCCGCCGCCGAAGCCGGTGGAGCCGATCTTCTCGCGCTCGCTCAGCGAAGCCGCGATCTGCTTGACCGGCAGCCCGGTCAGCCGCCCGGCCGCGGCCGCCAGCTGCTGGAACAAGGCTTTCTTGTTAGCCACAGCGAGATCCGCGGCCACGGCCTCGATCGTCAATATTCCGGAAAGATCGTTCATCGGTACACCGTTCGGGCGTGCCGCCCGACAAAGCTGATTAGGAAGAAGGGGGCGGCAGGCCGGGCGAGTTAAGGCTCAACCCGGCCGATCGTCCCGCAGCCTCGTCGGCAGCCGCTGCGTTCGCGGTCGGCGCGCGCGCGGGTCGATGCTCCGCTGGGCTCCAAAATAGCCATTGCCATGGTTCCTCCGCCCGCCTGGAGCCGCGCCTTAGGCCCGGCCGAGCGGCTCCGTCAACTGCGCGGCTGGAGGCGATTCCAGATCGGATCGGAAATCGTCGCGAGGAAGGCGGCGTGCCGCTTGAGCTCCTCCTCGGACGGCTCGTGGAGCCGCGGCGGCCGGATCGTCGCGACGATGGTCGGCAGCTGCGTCGTGATGCCGCCGCGCGGCAAGTCCGGCTGATCCTCGATCAGCTCCGCAACCAAACCGAGGCCAATCTGGCGCCCGCCGGTAAGCTCGACATAGACCTGCGCGAGCAGCTGAGCGTCGATGAGCGCGCCGTGCTTGATCCTCAGGCTGCGGTCGACCCCGAAGCGCGTGCACAGCGCGTCCAGGCTGTGCTTGGCGCCCGGAAACTTCTGACGGGCGATGCTGAGCGTGCAAACCATCCGCGAGGTGCAGACGGGGGGCCGCCCGCAATGGCCCAGCTCATGATTGATGAAGCCGAAATCGAACGCGGCATTGTGCGCGACGAGCGGCGAATCCCCGATGAACTCGATCAGGTCCTCGCACAGCTCGTCGAAAGCCGGCTTGTCCGACAGAAACCGGTCGGTGAGGCCGTGCACCATCTCGGCGTCGGTCGGCATCGGCCGGCCGGGATTGAAATAGGCGTGGAAGGTGCGGCCCGTCTCGACCCGGTTGTCGAGCTCGACGCAGCCGATTTCGACGATCCGGTCGCCGTTCTGGGGGCTGAGCCCCGTCGTCTCGGTGTCGAACACGATTTCGCGCATGGCGGCGACTATGAATCGCGGGTGCCGGTGAGGCAAGCGACGATGCGGCGAACCGAGTCCCTTGTTTCGTCCATCGAACAATCGGTCCGGATGACGAAGTCCGCCCGCTCGCGCTTCTCGGAGTCGGCCATTTGGTGGGCGAGGATTTTGAGGAACTTCTCGGGCGTCATCCCCGGCCGGGCCAGGGTGCGCAGGCGCTGCACCTCCGGATCGGCGGAGACGACCGCGATCCGGTCGACGGCCTCCGCACCACCTTTCTCGAACAGAAGCGGGATGTCGAGCACGACCAGCGGAGCGTCAGCATGTTCGGCGAGGAACGCCTCGCGTTCGCGTGCCACGGCAGGGTGGACGAGCGCCTCCAGCCGCCGCAGCACCTCCGCCTCCCCCAGCACCCGCTCGGCAAGCGCGCTCCGGTCGACGCCGGCGCCGCTCGTGGTCCCGGGAAACGCCGCCTCGATCTGCTCGACCAAAGCGCCTTGCGGCCCTTGCAGCCGATGAACCACCGCATCGGCATCGAACACGGGCACGCCTTCGTCGGCGAACATCGTCGCAACGGTCGACTTTCCCATGCCGATCGATCCGGTGAGGCCGAGACGAACGGTCATGACGTCAGCTTCGCGCGAAGTTCGTCGTAGCAAAGCTCCCCGGGCGCCTCGCCGAAGAAATAGGTGAAGGCCATCGACGCCTGCCAGATCAGCACCGCCAACCCATCCACGGTCTTCAAACCCCGATCCCGTGCATCGCGAAGCAGCTCCGTCTCGAGCGGATCGTAGACCAGATCGACGACGATGGCGCCGGATGGAAGCCGGCTGAGGTCGATCGGCAGCGGCGGGTGACCCATCATCCCCAGGGGGCTGGCATTGATCAGGAGATCGACGCAGGGAGCCGAGCCGAGCGGGAGGAAGCGGCCGGCCATCTTGAAGTCGCGGAGGAGCTGCGCCGCCTTCTCTTCGGAGCGGGCGATGATGGCCATATCTCGAATCTTCGCCTGCCGCATCTCCTCCATTGCCGCCCTGGCCGCGCCGCCCGTTCCGACAATGGCTGCGTGCCTCGGCGTCAGCCGATGCGTGGCGAGCGCCAGATTGAGGCCGATCCAGTCCGTATTGGCGCCCATCAGCCCGCCCGGCTCCGAGGAGTAATGGAGGACGGTGTTGAGCGCGCCGATCCGCCGCGTGCAAGGATCCATGCTGTCGACCAGCGTCCAGGCGGCCTCCTTCAGAGGCATCGTGACGTTGCAGCCCCGCCAGTCCTCATCCGCCCGCCGCTGCTCCAGATAGGCCGGCAATTCCTCTCGCGTGACCCTGGTGGCGCGATAGTCTGCGTCAAGACCGAGCTTCTCGATCCAGAATTTGTGCATGAGCGGCGACTTCGAATGACTGATCGGATCACCGATCACCTCGGCATACGGAACGCCCATCAGGTCGCCAGCAGGCCGCGCCGGCGCAGGAAATCGAGCAGCGGCAGGAGCGGCAGGCCGAGGATCGCGAAGTGGCTGCCCTCGACGGCTTCGAACAGCTGAACGCCGGACCCCTCGATGCGGTAGCCCCCGACGTTCCAGCGCACGGCCTCATATTCGCGCGCGACATAATCCCGGATGAAGCGATCGGAGAGCCGCCGCATCCGCAGCGCGACGGTTTCGGTGTGGCCCCATGCCCGCTCGGCCCCTTCGAAGACAACTGCTGCCGAGTGAAGGTAATGAAGCCGGCCGCTGAGCGACCGGAGCTGCTCGGAGAGCGCGTCGGGAGAAGATGGCTTGCTGAGCAGGCTACCATCCTCCCGCTCGAGCACCTGATCGGCGCCAAGCACCAAGGCATCGTTCCTCGGGCCGGCAGCCCGCGCCTTCATCTCCGCGAGCATTTCCGCAAGGTCGCGCGGTTCGAAGCCTGTGGCAATTAGACCCTGCTTCGCTTCCTCCTCGTCAAGTTCCGCCGCCACAAGCTCGAGAGGTACGCCCGCCGCTTCGAGCATTCGCTGCCTGGTCTGGCTCTTCGACGCGAGCAGCAGCCTCATTCGGCAGCCTTTTCGAAGCGCTCCGTGTACAGCTTGACGATCGCCAGCGCCGTCTCCTCTATCGAACGACGCGTGACGTCGATGACCGGCCAGTCATTGTCCGCGAACAGCCGCCGCGCGAATGCCAGCTCGGCGTTTACCGCCTCGATGTCGACATAGTCGGTCTCCGGCGCCTGGTTCAGCGACAGCAGCCGGTTGCGGCGAATCTGCACCAACCGCTCAGGACTTGTCGTTAGTCCGACGATCAAGGGATGGCCGAGCTGGTAGAGGTTCGGCGGAGGCGGCGATTGCGGCACCAGCGGCACGTTCGCGACCTTGTAGCCGCGATTGGCAAGGTAGATGCTGGTCGGGGTCTTGGACGTCCGCGAGACGCCGGCGAGGATGATGTCGGCTTCTTCCCAATTCTCGACGCCGACACCGTCATCGTGGGCGATGGTGAACTGGATCGCGTCGACGCGCGCGAAATAGGCGGCGTCGAGCACGTGCTGGCGTCCCGACCGACCCTTCGCCTGCTCGCCGCTGACCGCCGCCAGCGCGTCGAGGACCGGATCGAGAGCAGAAACCGCGTAAATGCCGCGCCGCCGGCAGGAGCGCTCCAGCTCGCGCCGGATGGTCGGGTTGACGACCGTGTAGAGGACGAGGCCCGGCCTACGCTCGACGTCGTCCAGTACACGCTCGAGATGGCCTTCGGAGCGGACCATCGGCCACAGATGCGGGATCGCTTCGATATCGTCGAACTGCGCGAGGCAGGCCTTGGCCAACATATCGAGCGTCTCTCCGGTCGAGTCCGAGAGAAGGTGCAGGTGAAGCTGCTTCACCGCCGGCAGCGCCTGTGGAAAACCATGGGGAAATCGCTAGCGGAAGCCTGCGGACGACTTCAAGGACAGGATTCGTGCCCAGGCCGACCCGATGCATCCACAGCGCCGCGAACAGGCGGCGAATTCCGCCCCCAGCCTGTGGAATGCGGGGACGGCCGGCGCGACTCCGCGGGAGTCCGACGAATGCCGGGAGTCAAGCTGTTGGCAAAATTTGTGCGAAGCCATAAACCCCGCTCTCCCGGCCTCTACTGACCACTACAGACTCTTTAGAATCTCTAATAAGGATAAGAGAAGGGAGTTCGCCCGGCGGCCCATGTCCGAACTCCTCAAGCCTTTGCTGTCCGTCCTAAGTGGTGGTAAATCCGAGAAAATCCCGATCTGGCTGATGCGCCAGGCCGGACGCTACCTGCCCGAATATCGACGGCTCCGGGGGGAAAAGGGCGGCTTTCTCGAGCTCGTCTACGACAGCGACGCCGCGGCGGAGATCACGCTTCAGCCGATCCGGCGCTTCGGGTTCGACGGAGCCATCCTCTTTTCCGACATCCTGATCGTGCCGCACGCGCTTGGGCAGGCGCTGCGGTTCGAAGCCGGTGAAGGCCCCCGCCTCACCCCTGCGCTCGTCGGCGCTTCGCTGGCGTCGCTGGAGCGGGCGCCGGAGCGGCTGGAGCCGATCTATCGGACTGTGGAGAAAGTGGCGAGTCGGCTCCCCGCCGAAACGACTTTTCTGGGTTTCGCCGGCAGCCCCTGGACGGTCGCCACCTACATGATCGCCGGCCAGGGCAGCCGCGAGCAGGCCGACGCGCGCGGCTTCGCTTAT
>DASZEO010000053.1:0-1620 GCA_035940755.1 Allosphingosinicella sp.
GCGCCACGGCCGCGTCGCCGGCGACGCCGCGCTTGCCCATGTCGGCCGGCTGCTCAAGGCGCTGATCCGGACCAGCGATGTTGCGGCCCGCGTCGGCGGCGGCTTCGCTCTGCTGCTCGACCATCTCGATCCGGATTCCGCCGCCGACACCGGCGAGCGCATCGCCCGCTTCATCGCCGATCAGCCGCTCGACCTCGGAAGCGCGGAAATCCGCATCGACGCGACGATCGGAATCGCCTCGATCCTGCCCGGCGACAAGGCCGAGGACGTTCTCGCCCGCGCCCGCCGCAACCTGGAGCGCGTCAAGGAATTCTGACGGGCTTACCGGTCCTTAAGGTAGTAGCGCTCGACCTCTGCAAGCTCCTCGTCCAGCTCGTAGACGATCGGCTGCCCGGTCGGGATCTCCAGCGCAGTGATCGCGTCGTCGGCGATCCCGGACAGGTGCTTGACCAGCGCTCGAAGCGAATTGCCGTGGGCGGCGATCAGCACCCGCTGCCCCTGCTTCAGCACCGGAGCGATCCGCGCCTCCCAATAAGGCAGCACCCGAGCGATGGTGTCCTTCAGGCTCTCGGTCGCCGGGACGGTGACGCCCGCATAGCGCCGGTCGCCGGCCACGTCGTAGGCGCTGCCGGCCTGCATCGGCGGCGGCGGCGTGTCGAACGAGCGGCGCCAGATATGGACCTGCTCGTCGCCGTGGCGCGCCGCCGTCTCGGCCTTGTCGAGGCCGGTGAGGCCGCCATAATGGCGTTCGTTCAGCCGCCAGTCCTTTTCTTCGGGCAGCCACAGCCGCCCCATCGCTTCGAGCGCGATGTGCAGCGTGCGGATGGCGCGGGTCTGGAAGCTCGTGAAGCACAGGTCGAAGTCCACGCCCTTGTCGGCCATCATTTCGCCCGCCGCTCGCGCTTCGGCCTCGCCCTTCGCGGTCAGGTCGACGTCCCACCAGCCGGTGAAGCGATTTTCCAGGTTCCACGCCGACTGGCCGTGGCGGATCAGGACCAGGCGGGGCATCAGCGCCGGTAGGCGGCGAGGTCGTCGGCGATCGCGTAGAGCGCGTCGAGGCAGGCGCGGGCGAGCAGGCGGCACCGGTCCGGCGACCAGCCATAGGCCGGGTCGGGAAGTGCGTCATTGTCCTTGAACGGCATTTCCAGAGTCATCGACACCGCTCCGAACCGCTCGGCGAGCTGCGCCGTCGACATCGACAGATTGGCCTGGCCGGGGCCGGGAATCTCGTAGCCCTTGTCGGTCTGGAAGTCCGGTGAAAGCCGCACCAGCGCCTCGCTGAACGCGTTGAACACGTCCTGCTGCGATTGCTTCCACGACGGTATCCCTTCGAAGCCGGCGAGGAAATTTGCCGCGATCGCCTCGTCGCCGTGCACGTCCATGGCGAAGTCGACGCTGGTGCGGCCCATCTCGTCGAGCACGTGATAGACTTCCGGGCTCCGCTCCAGGCTCGGCGCGTGCCATTCGCGGTTGAGGTTCACGCCCACCGCGTTCGTCCTGAGGTGGCCGCGCCGCGATCCGTCCGGGTTCATGTTCGGGACGATGTGGAAGGTGGCTTTCTCGCGCAGCCGGCGGGTGACCGGGTCGGCCTCGTCGAGCAGCTTTTCGAGCGCCCCTTCC
>DASZEO010000054.1:0-1823 GCA_035940755.1 Allosphingosinicella sp.
GGCATCTGCTCGTGCGGCAGGACGATGTTGAGGCCGATCGAATTGCGCCCTTCGTCGGCGGCGCCGCGGTTCGCCGCCTCCATGATCGCGGGGCCGCCGCCCGAGCAGACGACGAACTGGAGGCGCCCGTCATTGTCCGGCTTGACCCGGCTCGCCAGCCTGGCGAGCTTGCGCGCTTCCTCATAGTAACGCGACTTCGCCTTGAGCCGCTCGGCGATCGCCCGCTGGGCGTCGGTCGCCGCGGCGTCGACCAAAGCATCGGCTTTGGCGGGCTCGGGGATCCGGGCTGAGCCGTAGAAGACGAAGGTCGAGGCGATCCCCGCTTCGTCCATCAGCAAATCGGGCTTGAGCAGCTCCAGCTGGAAGCGCACCGGCCGCAGGTCCTCGCGAAGCAGGAAATCCATGTCCTGGAAGGCGAGCCGGTAGGCGGGATCGGTGGTCTGGGGCGTCTCGGCCGCCTGAGCGGCGACTTCGGCTTCGACTCGAGCTTCGCGAAAGACGCGCTTCGGCGGCACGGGATCGGGCATGGCCGAACGCTTAGCGGCAATAGGGGCCGCGTCCCATATCGAAATGGAAGTGGTTGTAATGATAGGCGTTGGCGTCCGGCCCGAGGCCGACGCTGAAGCGCCGGCAGCCGGCGTCGTGAACCGTGCGAAGGAAGCGGCGGACGCGTTCGTTCTCGCCGTTCCACCCCTCCTGGACGGTGATGCGCCGCCCGTCGCCGAGCACGAACGCCGACACGTCGACGGCGTTGGCGTAGCCATGCTCGCTGATCCGCGCGCCGGCCTGGCCGTTGACGCCGCGGCAGGCATAGGTGCCGAACGTCTCGATCCGCCGCACGGGCGAATCGAGGAAGCGGTCGGCGGCGGGCTGCACCGCTTCGCGGGTCCAGCGGGCGAACTGCCGGGCGAGCGGGCAGGTCATCGCGCCGAGGTTGGTGACGGGAGTGCCGATCTCCAGCAGCTGCACCGCGCCGAGCGCCGAGCAGCCGCCGGCGAAGCGGCGGTCCTCGAGCACCCGGAATCGGACATTCTCGCGCGCCAGCTCGATATGGCATTGCAGGGTCGCGGCGCTGGTGGTGGGCTGCGGCGGCCGCTCGGGGGGCCGCGGCGGCGCCCGCCGCTCGCCGCCCGGAATGCACGCCGCCAGCATCAGCAGCGCAGCCAATGCCATCCCCCACCGCACGCCGGCAGGGTGATTCAGCGCCGCCGCCGGGTCAATCGCGACGAGTCGAGCCGTGGGGCGCTTGCGACCGGTGGCGGCGCCGTCTAATCGCGTCGACGGGCCACGCCGTCCCAACGCGGCGCGTGCTCTCTGCAAGGAGAGTTGACAGTGACGAACACCAAGCCGGACGCCGCCGGTGCGCCTGCGCGCCGGGAAAAACCCGAAACCCGCCCCGCACGTCCTTATTTTTCTTCCGGCCCCTGCGCCAAGCCGCCGGGCTGGTCCGCCGCCAAACTCGCCACCGGTTCGCTCGGCCGCTCGCACCGCTCCAAGCTCGGCAAGGCGCGGCTCGGCCACGCCATCGAGCTCACTCGGCACGTGCTTCGCGTGCCGGCCAGCCACCGCATCGCCATCGTGCCCGCCTCCGACACCGGCGCGGTCGAGATGGCGCTGTGGAGCCTGCTCGGGCCCCGCCCGGTGACGATGCTGGCGTGGGAAAGCTTCGGCGAGGGCTGGGCCACCGACGTCGCCAAGCAGCTCAAGCTCAATGCGACGATCATGCGGGCGGATTATGGCGCGCTTCCGGATCTGACCCAGGCCGATGCGGCCAGCGACGTGGTCTTCACCTGGAACGGCACCACCTCCGGCGTGCGGGTGCC
>DASZEO010000055.1:0-3661 GCA_035940755.1 Allosphingosinicella sp.
CGAACATCCAGTGCGGCCCGCTGCTCATCAGCTCCTCGAACAGCGCGAGCGACGGGCCGAAAGTGAGGTAGAGGAGCAGGATCGCCGCCCAGGCGCCGATCCCCTCCGCGGCCGGATGCCGCCGCGCCAGGGCGATGCCCAAGGCGGCAACGAGCGGCGGAATCAGGAAGTAGATGGCGCCGCCGGGAGCGACGAAGCTGATCGCGGCGCCGACGCCAAGAAAGAGCAGCCAGAACGCCACCCGCAGCCGCGCCGTCCCGACGTTGCGGCCGACAAGGATCAGCGCGAGCAGGCACGCCGCCATGGCCGACGCGTATACGGCGACACTGGTGACGGAGGGATGCCCCCGCCAGTAATCGCCGCTTCGGATCAGGCCGAGGATCAGCTGGCCAAGCGCCGCGACGCCGGCCGACCCGCCGAGCCCGACCGCCGCCGCCGCCAGCGGTCGCCAGAGCGCCCGCCGCCGCCACGCCTCCACGAAGAAGAAAACGAGGAGAATTCCCAGCATGACGAGGCCGAACAGCAGCGGCAGCGTTATCAGCTGACGGCCGAGCAGGTCGGCGTAGAGCCGCTCGCCCGAGGCTTCGACAGGTTCGCCCGCCGCGAAGTCGAGCGCGAGCGCAACCGCCTGGTCGCCCATATGCTGGAGGCTGCGCAGGTCTAGCGCCTGCAGATCGTCCCCGGCCGAATGATAGCGCGTCTCGTTGCCGATGATCGCGAAGTTGAGGATCGTCCATGGCCGCTCCTCGAACACCGAGACGTCCGTCGAATTGGGGATCAGCCGGTAAAGGTCCGTCGCCAGCGAATTGGCGAGCGGGCGCGGCGCTGCCCGGGCGAAATGGGCGACGGCGGGACCGTTCGGCCGGCTCGTCTCGAACATTGTCGCCGGCCCGGTGACTCCGCGCGCCTCGAAGTTCAGCAACGCATTCACCCGCGGCGCGATAGGATCGCGCTGAAGGAAGGCGCGGGCGCCGAGCAGGCCCATTTCCTCGCCTTCATTGAACAGGAGGGTGACGGGGCGCCGCAGCGGGCGCGCGCGAAGCAGCGCCGCCGTCTCTAGCAAGGTGGCCACGCCGATGCCGTCGTCGCCCGCGCCGGGCCCGGCGAAGGTGCTGTCATAATGGGCGGAAAGCAGCAGGTGGCGGCCCTGCTGCGGCCCGAGGGTCGCGACGACGTTGCGAACTCGGGCGCAGGCCACGGCGGGGGCGCGGGCGAAGCCGTTGCAGGCGAAATCGTCGGTAATCCGTGGCTGGAGCCCGATGGCGCGCAGCTCCGCCACCAGCCGCGAGCGCACCGCGTCATTGGCGGCGCTGTCAACCGGGTGGGGCCGCTGGTCCCCAAGGATCCGCGCCAGCCGCGTCGCGGCGCGGTTGGCGTCGAAACGGTTGGTGCTCGGCGCCTGGGGCGGGGCAGGCAGCGAGAGCAGCGCGCCCTTCACCGCCATCGCGCCCAGCAATACCAGGATCAGCGCCAGCAGTGCGGCTCCGGCCCGCACAGCGTCCCGCGACAGCGGCTCCTCGCGAACTTTCATCAGCGCCGTGTCGGCGGCGTTGCGACCGGCGCCGCCGCCCTTACGTCCCTGATGACGAGATAATAATCGAAGGCGAGTATCGTCTGCCGACTCAGCGGATCGAGGTCCGTCATCTGCCCCAGCCGGGCGCGCAGCGGACGCAGGTCGATCAGGGTCAGCGGCTCGTTGCGTGGCATCGACCCGATGACGGTGTCATTGCCGAAATAGGGTTCGCAGGGCCCGACTTCGCTGGTTTGCGGATCGAGCGCCTGGCCGCTCGCGCAATCCACCATCATGTTCACGAAGCCAAAGCCGCGCGACAAGCCCCACTCGGCTAGGAAGTTGGCGAGCCCCGGCACGTTGGTTCCCGTGAAGCCGCGCATCGCATGGTAGCCGCCGAACTTCAGGAAGACGCGCGGCGGCCGCCCGAGGCGCTGCTGCGTCGCCTCGAACTGGCGCAGGAAATTGAGCTTCATGTAATTTTCGCGGCGCAGGTTCGCCGGATAGGTGGGTCCGTTCCGGTGAATGTACGGGTCGTAGATCTGGCTCGACAGCCGGAGCGCCGCGACCAGCCCGGAAGCATCGGGATTGCCGGCAAAGGCGGCCGCGAGTGGATCCAGGTCGGCCGCGGTCAGGCTGCCCACCAGCATCGGATCGGCCTCGGCCCGGGCCGCGAAGGCCGCCGCTGCGCGCCGTTGCTCCGCCGTTGTCGCCCACCGTCCGAGCAGCTCCGCCGCGATGGGGGCGGAGCCGACGAATTCCTGGTCGAGCCCCCACAAAGCATGTTCCCGATCAGGCGAGGAGGCGACGATCTGCTCGGCCATGGCCGCTTCGTCCTGGAAGAAGAGGAAGGGGATCGTGAAGCCGTGCCCCGGCCGCGCGATATATTCTGCCAGCCGTCCGCGGCCCGACCGGATCAATGCCTCCGCGAACTGCGTCGAATAGGGTCCGACCTCCAGCGCGCCGTGACTGTAGCCTCGTGCCGCCAGCGCCGCGTGCAGCGCCGCCTCGAATTGTGCAATGTCCGCCGTGGCGTGCTGCTCGCCAACCATGAAGAACTGAGCGGCCGCGCCGTCCTCGATGAGACGGTCCCAGCCGCGCCCGGAATAGCCGTCAGGGCCGCGGACGATCGGCAATTGCTGCTCGGCGATCAGCTCGCGGTTGCTGCGTTGCGGCTCCGGCGTGGGTTGAACCGTCATCGCCAAAGCCAATATTGCCCCTAGCAGCTTCACCGGCGCCTCCCCCTTGTGTCCCGACGCATCGCACCTGCGCCGCGGTGCCGCAAGCGCCGCATTGCCGCGCTCACGGGGGAGGCCTAGAGGGGCGGGCGTCGTTCAGGAGGTCGTTCAAGATGGGTTATCGGGTGGTCGTGGTCGGGGCGACCGGCAATGTCGGGCGCGAGATGCTCAACATCCTCGCCGAGCGCGAATTTCCGGCCGACGAGGTGGCTGCGGTCGCTTCGCCGCGCTCGACCGGCGACCTCATCGATTTCGGCGACAGCGGCAAGGAGCTGCGGGTCCGTAACATCGACCATTTCGACTTTGCCGGCTGGGACATCGCGCTGTTCGCCGCCGGTTCGGAAGCGTCGAAAGTCTACGCCCCCAAAGCCGCGTCCGCGGGCTGCACCGTCATCGACAACAGCTCGCGCTACCGGATGGACCCGGACGTGCCGCTGATCGTGCCGGAAGTGAATCCTGAGGCGATCGATCTTTATCGCCGCAAGAACATCATCGCCAATCCGAACTGCTCGACCGCGCAGCTGGTCGTGGCGCTCAAGCCGCTGCACGACGCCGCGACGATCAAACGGGTCGTGGTCGCCACCTATCAGTCGGTGTCCGGCATCGGCAAAGCGGGGATGGACGAGCTGTTCGAGCAGAGCCGCAACATCTTCGTCGGCGACCCCAACGCGCCGGTCAACTTCCCCAAGCAGATCGCCTTCAACGTCATCCCGCACGCCGGCGACTTCCTCGACGACGGATCGACCTCCGAGGAGTGGAAGATGATGGTCGAAACGAAGAAGATCCTCGACCCCCGGATCAAGCTCAGCGCGACCTGCGTGCGCGTGCCCGTGTTCGTCGGCCACAGCGAGGCGGTGAACATCGAGTTCGAGCGCGAGATCAGCGCGAAGCAGGCGCAGGCGATCCTTCGCGA
>DASZEO010000056.1:0-7895 GCA_035940755.1 Allosphingosinicella sp.
CATGCGCTCGGCGGCACGCGCGAAGGAGCCCGTCTCCGCCACCCGGACGAAGGCGAGGACGTCGAGCAGGTCGGTCGAGGAGCGTTCCATATTTAGCAACACCATTGTGCGGATAACGTGTCTACCCGCAACACCGGTAGCCGCCTACATCGAGCTTCACAAGATCCGTGGAGACAATCGATGACCAACGTCCTCATCCTCGACAGCGCCGCGACCGGCGAGGCCTCCGTCTCCCGCCGGCTGACCCGGGAGCTCGCCGAAACGGTGCAGCGCCGCCAGCCGCGGGCGCGGATCGTCCGGCGCGACATCGGCGCCGCGCCGATCCCACACCTCACCGAGGCGACCGTTCCGGCGATCCGCGCCGGCATCGTCGAGACCGAGGCTGCGCGGCAGGCGCTCGAACTTTCCGACGGGCTGATCGCCGAGCTGCAGGAGGCGGACCTTATCGTGATCGGCGCGCCGATGTACAATTTCGGCATGCCCTCGACGCTCAAGGCCTGGTTCGACCACGTGCTTCGCGCCCGGATCACCTTCCGCTACACCGAGGCGGGCCCCGAAGGCCTGATCAAGGGCAAGAAGGCGATCGTCATCGAAACCCGCGGCGGCCTCTACAGCGAGGGCCCGGGGGCAGCGATGGACAGCCAGGAGCCGCACATCCGCACCTTGCTCGGCTTCATCGGCATCGACGACGTGACGTTCGTTCGCGCCGAGAAGCTCGCCGCCGGCCCCGAAGCGGCCGCGGAAGCGATTGCCGACGCCGCCGGCCGGCTCGACCGCCTGGCCGGCGAGGAGTTGGCGCTGCCGCTGGCGGCGTGACCTTTGCCTCAATAGAGACTTTTCAGGGAGAGCCGACATGAAGCTTTATTATGCCCCCGCCGCCTGCTCGCAGGCCCCGCACATCGTCGCCCGCGAGGCGAAGCTGCCGATCGACCTCGCCAAGGTCGAATTCCCGAGCAAGCGCACCAGCGACGGCGAGGATCTCTACGCCGTCAATCCGAAAGGCGCCGTCCCTGCCCTCCGCCTCGACGACGGCAGTGTGCTGACCGAAAATGCCGTAATCCTCCAGTATCTCGCCGACCAGGCGCAAGGCTCCGAGCTGGCGCTGCCCGCCGGCGGCATCGACCGCTATCGGCTTCTGGAATGGCTGAATTTCATCGCCACCGAGCTTCACAAGGGCTTCGGCCCGCTGTGGAATCCCGCCACGCCCGACGCTTTCAAGGAAGCGACGCGCGAGGCGCTCGGCAAGAAGTTCGACTATCTCCAGGCGCAGATCGGCGAGGGTCCGTATATCTTGGGCGAGCGCTTCTCGATCGCCGACGCCTACACCTTCGCGGTGCTCAACTGGACGCGGATCCACGCCATCGACATCGGGCGCTGGCCGGGCCTCGTCGCCTATCTCGAGCGTGTCGCCGCGCGGCCGGCCGTCCAGGAGACGCTCCGCGTCGAGGGGCTGATCTGAAGCCCGTCGGCACCTAATCTCGTGTGAACCTGAGACCCCGGCCTTCGCCGGGGCGCGGGAGACGAAAATGATCGACATCCGCCCCTTCGACAGCCTCGGCCATGCCGACCATGGCTGGCTCAACGCGCGCCATCATTTCTCCTTCGCCGACTACCATGATCCCGGCCGCATGAGCTGGGGCGCGATCCGGGTGTGGAACGACGACGAGATCGCCGCCGGCTCCGGCTTCCCGCCGCATCCGCACCGCGACATGGAGATCATCACCTACGTCCGCCAAGGCGCCATCACCCACCAGGATTCGATGGGCAACAAGGGCCGCACCGCGGCCGGCGACGTGCAGGTGATGTCGGCGGGGACGGGCGTCCGCCACGCCGAATATAATCTGGAGGACGAGGGGACCACCCTGTTCCAGATCTGGGTGCTGACGGACTGCCCCGGCGCCGAGCCGAGCTGGGGCGCCGCGCAGTTCCCGAAGGCGGACCGCTCGGGCCGCTTCGTGACGCTCGCCAAGCGGTTTCGCCGAGGACGCCGACGCGCTCCGGATCAACGCCGCGGCGCGGGTCATGGGCGCCACCCTGGCGGCGGGCGAGACGGCTGAGCTTCAGCTCGACCCGAACCGCCACGTCTACCTCGTGCCGACTCAGGGGCCAATCGAGGTGAACGGCGTCGTCGCCCAGCCGCGGGACGGCGTCGCCATCACCGGCGAGGAGAGGGTCACCCTGCGCGCGCTCGGCGATGCGGAGATCGTGCTGGTCGACGCCCGCTAGTAAACGGCGGGCTGGGAAATGCTGTTTCCGCCCCATGCGACGAACAGGGTCGTCCACTCACCGATCGGCGGCGCGAGCGGAACGGCCTTGCCGCCCATGCAGCCCATGCAGCCCTCCGGCGCCTCGCCGCGGGTGAGGTGAAGGGCGATTCCGTAACGCCAGTCGGGCCGCAGCGGCAGCTCGAACGAGCCTTCGCTGACATGGCCTTCGTGGCGAAGCGCGACGGTGACGCGCACCGTCCCCGAGCTGCGGGTCCGATAGTTGGCCGAGCTGGGAAAGCCGAACTCCCGCTCGCGGAACTCCGACGGGGGCACCGCCCGCTCCCCGGCGCCGTCGTCGAAGCGGGCGCTGAGTTCGCCGACACGCCGGTCGGGCGTCCGGTAATCGTAGAAGACGATCTCCGAGCGCTGCTCGGCGGCCTCGCCAGGGCTCTCGTCGGCGGCCGGGACGGGCGCGCAGGACGCGAGCAGAGCGATGCCGGCGGCGAGCGCGGCGCCCGTTCGGCTCACTCGTCGATCCGGTCCTTGAGCAGCACGCGGCGCGGATCGTCCTCGCGGTCGCGGTAGACGGTGCGCGTATAGCCTTCGCCGCGGCGGAACAGCGGAATGAGTCCGAGCAGGCCGAGCAGGCCGAGCAGGCCCCAGTCGAAGCCCCGCTCCTGCGAGCGATAGGCAACCGACATGTCGTTGCCGAACGGATTGGCCGGATCGGCAAAACCGTTGGGGTAGGCGACGTCGGGATTGATCGTCACCGGCTCTATCGGCGTGGGAGCCGGCATCGGCGTCACGATCACCGGCGAGGGCGCGGCCGATGGGGCGGTCGTGATCACCGGCTCGCTGGACGTGTCGGGGGCCGTCCGCGGGGTCGAGCTCACCGGCGGGGGCGGCGGATTGGGCTCCGACTTGGTGGTCGGCGGCGGAGGCGCGATCACCGGCGGCTCGGTACTGTTCTGCGCCGGCGCCGGGGCGGCCATGACGATCAGGCCGGCGACGGCGGCCGCGGCGGATATGCGCTTCATCCCTACCTCCACTTATGACGCGGCTGCAACGAGTTGGAAGCGCCGCGGTTGCATCGCCTCTGCCTGCTTCCGCCCGCCGCCGCGCAACCACGACCTGCCGCAGGAGCGCTTGCGTCGGACCGCCATCTCGCCGCTCGTTCAGTCCGGGGACAGGCGCTGGGGCCCGTCTTCGGGTTCGGCTTGTTCTGCGGGGGCAGCTATCTTGGCAATGTATGTCTACGATACCGACGGCGAGCCCGTCGGCTGCGTCTTCGAAACCAACATCTACGACCTTGAAGGAATGCCGCTGGGGCGGATCGTCGGATGCCGCGTCCACCGTTTCGACGGCACTTATGTCGGGGAATGGTTCCGCGATATGGTCGTTCAGCGGCCGCAGGCCCGGCCGCGCATGATCCCGCCCGTCGCCGCCCCGCCGCGCAGGGCCCCGGCGCCGGCTTCCTACCGGCTTCGGGCGGTGGTCGATTACGGCTATCGCGACGCTTTTCCGCTGCTCCGCCAGGGTTCGGACGAGGGCTGGATGGGGCAGGCGGCCGAATAGAGACCCTGTTCTTCAAGCGCGGTTGGGGCCGGGCGCATGACGGAAGCGAGAAAAATGATCCTGGTCGTGGACGACGATGCGTCCGTTCGTGCAACCATTGCCCAGGCCCTCGGCGCCCTCGGCTACGCGGTGCGCGAGGCCGACGACGGAGCCGCCGCGATCGCCGCCGTTCGCGAATCCGCCGTGAGCCTCGTCATCCTCGATTATGTCATGCCGGGCATGGACGGCGCCGAAGTCGCCCGGCAGATCGGCGCTGTCGACGAGGACCTGCCGATCATCTTCTCGACCGGGCATGCGGCGCTTCGCGCCCTGCGGGCGTCGGCCGGCGAGGACGTCCAGATCCTGGCAAAGCCGTTCACGCTCGACGAGCTCGATTCGCTCCTGCGGGAACGGCTGGCGGAACGGCGCCGCGCCCGCACGCTCTGAAGCCCTCATGGCAGGCGGTCAGCTCCCCGCCAGGACGTCGCTGGCGCGGCGGTGGTGCCAGGCGAAGATGGCGGCCGCGCCCCGGTACGGCCGCCAAGGCTCGGCGAGCTCGCGCACCTTCTTCTCCGTCGGGCGGGCCGGCAGGCCGAGGATCCGGCCGATCTCGATCTGAACGGCGAGGTCGCCGGCCGGGAAGATGTCGCGGCGGCCCTCGGCGAACAGCAGATAGATTTCCGCGGTCCAGCGGCCGATGCCCTTGACGTGCGTGAGCGCCGCGATCGCCTCCTCATCGTCCTCCGGCAGCGCCTCGAAATCGAGCCGCCTCGAAAGCACGTCCTCGGCAAGGCTTCGCATATAGGCGATCTTCTGCCGCGACAGCCCGGCCGAACGGAGCGCCTCGTCGGTGGTGCGGGCGGTGTTTGTCGGATCGGCGATGCCGCCGGTGACGGCTTCCACCTTGGCGAGAATGGCGGCGGCGGCTTTGATCGAGACCTGCTGGCTAATGATCGCCTGCACCAGGGTCTGGTGCCCGCGCTCGCGCAGCCGCGGCGGCGGATAGCCTATGCGGGCGATCTCGCGCGCGAAGGCGGGCTCGATCGCGGCGAGCGCGTCGAGCGACTCCTTCAGCTGTTCCGCGTCCATGCCCCCGCCGCTCCGCCTTGCGCTTGCGCCCACCGCCTAGCATAGGCGCCCGCGCACGCATCTCATTTCTTGCCCTTGAGGACCCATGCCGCAGCTCACGATCGTCGACCGCTCGGGCGCTGAACGGACCGTCGAGGCGCGGGTCGGCTGGAGCGTGATGGAGAATATCCGCGATAACGGCTTCGACGAGCTGCTCGCTCTGTGCGGCGGCTGCTGCTCGTGCGCGACCTGTCACGTCCACGTCGATCCGGAGTGGAGTGCTGCGGTGGGCCCCGCCAAGCCGGACGAAGACGATCTGCTCGACACCTCCGATCACCGCGTCGGGACCAGCCGCCTCTCCTGCCAGATCCTGTTCACGCCCGAGCTGGACGGGCTCAGGGTCCGGATCGCTCCCGAGGATTAGCGACGCTGGCGGCGTAGAGCGCGACCGCCGCGGCGTTGGAGACGTTGAGGCTTTCGATCCGGCCGCTGATCGGGAGGCGCGCCAAAGCGTCGCAATGCGCCTCCACGTTTTGCCGAAGCCCCTCCCCTTCGGCGCCGAGCACCAGAGCCACGCGCGGGGGGCCGAGCGCCTCGCCGAGCGGCATTGCCGCCTCGCCGGCGAGCCCGATGCGCCAGAAGCCCGCCGCGGCGACGTCGTCGAGCGCGCGCGCGAGGTTGACGACGCGAACCCACGGCACCGTCTCCAGCGCGCCGCTCGCCGCCTTGGCGAGGGCGCCGGATTCGGGCGGCGCGTGCCGGTCCTGAGTCACCAGGCCGAGCGCGTCGAACGCCGCCGCCGAGCGCAGGATCGCGCCCACGTTGTGCGGGTCGGTGACATGGTCGAGCACCAGCAGGGGCCGCCCGTCCTCGGCCTCATCGAGCAAATCGGCCAGCAGGATGTCGGGCAGGCGCTCGACCTCCGCGACCAGGCCCTGGTGCGGCGCGTCGCGAGGCACCAGCCGCCCGAGGTCGGCCGCGTCGGCGAAGGTGACGGGAACCGACGAGGCGATCTCGACCGTGGCCGCCGCCTCGCGGGTCGCCCAAATCCGCACGACCTCGCGCGCCGGGTTGGCGAGGGCAGCGGCGACGGCATGCCGGCCCCAGAAGCGGGGGCGGTTCTCGGGCTTGGTGGCCTGGCGCGCCTTGCGTCGCATCGCGCGCGCCATGGCGTCTGCGGCGAGCGCTGGCAAGCGCGAGGGAGCGGCCCTGAACGCCATCTTCCGGTGGACCTTGCGGCAATGCCGCCGCTAAGGGCTGCCGCCCATGGACGCCTCGATCATCACCATCATCCTGCTCGGCATCGTCGAAGGCGTAACCGAATTCATCCCGGTCTCGTCCACCGGCCACCTGATCCTGGCCGGCGCCCTGCTCGGCTACGACCAGGCCCAGTGGGCCGTGTTCAACGTCGTCATCCAGCTCGGCGCGATCCTGGCCGTTCTCGTCCTTTACTGGCGCACCTTTCTCGCCGTCCTGATCGGCCTCGTGAAGCGGCAGCCGGAGGCGTGGCGCTTCGTTCGCAACATCGCCGTCGCCTTCCTTCCTTCGGCGGTGATCGGGCTCGCGCTTCACCGCCAGGTCGAGGCGATGCTCGGCAGCCCCCTGATCGTCGCAGCGGCCCTGATCGTCGGCGGCATCGCCATCCTGCTGATCGAGCGCACCTTCCCGCCGGGCCACGAAAAGGGCGTCGCCGATATCTCACTGGGCAAGGCGGCCACGATCGGATTGATCCAGTGCCTGGCCATGGTGCCGGGCGTGAGCCGCTCCGGCGCTACCATCCTCGGCGCGCTGACGCTGGGGGTGGAGCGGCGCACGGCGGCGGAGTTCAGCTTCTTCCTCGCCATCCCGACGATGGTCGGCGCCTCGACGCTCGAGCTGGTCAAGAACCATGAGGACCTCGGCACGGCCGGCTTCGGGGGCATCGCGATCGGCTTCCTCGTGTCTTTCCTGGTCGCGCTGGTGGTGATCCGATGGTTCATCGGCATCGTCTCGCGCCACGGCTTTGCTCCCTTCGCCTGGTACCGAATCGCGGTCGGGGCGGCAGCGCTCGTCTGGTTGCTGGCGCGCTGAGGGCGACCGTTCAGCCGAGGCTCATCCGCCTTTTCTAGTACCGCAACCGACTCGCCGCGCGGCGCGTTGACTGGACGGTCGCGCCTGTAGCGCATGAGGAGGCCTCGTGATGCACAAGCTTTTGCTCGCCACCACCCTCGCCGCCGCCGCGTCGGCCGCCTTCGCCGCCCCCGCGTCGGCCGAACGCCGGCGGGACGACGACCGGCTCGAAGAGCGGATCGAGCGGGCGATCCCGCCGGCGGAAGAAGTGGAAGCTATGGCTCCGGCGCTCGATCGCTCGATCGGTGCGCTGATGAATGTCGACGTGGGGCCGATCCTCGACGCCGCCGACCCGTGGCGCCGTCGCCCCGGCTACGGGCGTCCCGGCCGCACTCTCGGCGAGCTGGGCCGCCGCGACGACCCCTATTTCGAGGAGCGGGTCCGCTCCTCCGTCTACGGCGCGACGGCCGACATGAGCCGCATGATGGGCGCCTTCTCGGCGGCCGCGCCGGCTCTGGCGCAGTCGATCCGCCAGGTCGAAGAGGCGCTCGACGTCGCCGTCGACGACTATCACCGCCGACGCGGCGATCCCCCGCGCCGGCGCTGGGAAGACGACGACCCCTATCGGGACTGACAGCCTCGAAATCACCGGTAGACTGGGGCGGCGCGTCGGCTAAGAAGCGCCGCACCCATGTGGCAGCTCTACCAGTTCCCGCTCTGTCCGTTCTCGCGCAAGGTCCGGCTGATGCTGACCGAAAAAGCGGTCGCGCATGAGCTCAAGCGAGTCTCGCCATGGCTCCAGGACGATGATTTCGCGGACCTCAACCCGGCCGGCGAGACGCCCGTGCTGGTGGACGAGCAGAAGGGCGTGGTGCTGATCGATTCCGGCGCCATCTGCGAATATTTCGAGGAGACGGTGGACCGCGCGCCGATGATCCCCGGCACGTCGATCAACCGCGCCGAGGTGCGCCGTCTGGTGACATGGTTCGACGGCAAGCTCCACCGCGACGTCGTCGC
>DASZEO010000057.1:0-3760 GCA_035940755.1 Allosphingosinicella sp.
GGCGAAGGCCTCTTTCTCGCCGCCTTTCAGGTAGAGCGAGAAGGTCGAGCCGGCGCCGGTGCAGTGGCGGCGGTAGATGTCCGCCTGCCGCCCCTCGGTGAGGAAGCCGAGATAGCCGACGCTCTCCACCTTGGGATGGCCGCGCAGGAATTCGCAGACCCGGGCAGCGTTCTCGCCGGCGCGAGTCATCCTGAGCTCCAGCGTCTCGAGGCTCCGCAGCAGCATCCAGGCGGTGTTCGGATCGGTGATGGTCCCGATGGTGTTGCGCATCATCCGGATCGGGTTGATCAGCGCCTTGGATCCCACCACGCCGCCCGCCACGAGGTCGCTGTGGCCCCCGGCATATTTCGTGAGCGAATAGACCGAAAGGTCGGCGCCGTGGCGAAGCGGGTGGTGCCAGAGCGGGCCGAGAAAGGTGTTGTCGATCGCGATCGGCGGCGGGCTGTCGGGGAAGGCGCCGTCGCGCGCGCGCCGCACCGCCTGCACGTCGACCAGGGCGTTGGTCGGGTTGGCCGGGCTTTCCAGATAGATGAGCGGGACGCGGCCCATGCCTTTTGCGCGCTCGATTACGGCCGCAATCTCCTCTTCGGTCGCCCCGGAGGGGAAATCCAGCCACTTGATTCCGAAGCGGCCGAGGATCCGGCCGATCAGCGTCTCCGTCGCCGCGTAGAGCGGCCCGGAGTGGACGACGACGTCGCCGGGCTGGACGAAGGTCAGGATCAAGGTCGTGATCGCGGACATGCCGGACGAGAAGGACAGAGCCTCCTCGGCATCTTCCCAGACGCTAAGCCGGTGCTCGAGGATCTCCTGATTGGGTCCGTTGAAGCGGGAATAGATCAGCCCCTCCGCGCCGCCGGGGCGCTTGCCGGTAACCCCCTCGAAGTGGCGCTTGCCGGCGGCCGCGGTCTCGAAGACGAAGGTGGAGGTGAGGAAGATGGGCGGCTTCAGCGATCCTTCCGACAGCGCCGGGTCGTAGCCGTGGCCCATCATCAGCGTCGAGGGCTTCAGGCGGTGGCCGCCGATCTCGAGCACGTCGGTCTTCGGGCGGCGGCCCGGCGTCGCGCCGGTCAGTTCGGCTTCGTCTTCCATGAATATCGTCTCCTTCCAGCCAGTCGCAGGTGCTGCGTGGAGACCGAGCCTGCCTTCAAAGGCGGGCTCACGGGCCGCTCGGGCGGAGCGGCCGGGGGTGAGGTCCGTTGCCCGGCTGCCCTGTAGCCGATCCCGCGCGGGGCTTTCCACGAAATTTGCAGCGGGCAAGCATAAGCCGGCCTCATGCGGATGTGGCTGCTCAGGGAAGGGCGATCAGCGAAATCTGACGCCCGTAGGTGGGCTCGCCGCGGTGAGTCGCGCGGCGGTAGCTGAAGAACCGGTCCGGGTCGGAATAGGTGTCGAGGCCGAGCGCCTCTACCCGGGTCACGCCCGCCGCGGCGAGACGGGCGAGGACGAAGCCTTCCAGGTCGAACTGGTGGTGGCCCTCGCGTCCCGGGCTGAAGAAGCGGTCATTGTCAGGATCGGCTTCGGCGAAGCGGCGGCGGAAGCCTTCGTCGACCTCGTAGCTCCGGCGGGCGATGGCCGGGCCAACGGCCGCGGCGATGTTGCCGCGCTCCGCGCCGAGCGACTCCATGGCGGCCAGGGTCGCCTCGAGCACGCCGCCGAACGCGCCTTTCCAGCCGGCATGAGCCGCTCCGACCACGCCGGCGGCGCTGTCGGCGAACAGCACGGGCGCGCAGTCGGCGGTGAGGATGCCGAGGGCGAGGCCCGGCCGGTCGGTGACGATCGCATCGGCCTGCGGCCGCGCCTCCTCCGGCCAGGGCTGATCCGCCACAAGAGCGATCGGCGAGTGGACCTGGTGGACCGTCGCCAGCCGCGCGCCCGGCGCGACCGCGGCCACCGCCCTGCGGCGGTTCTCGTCGATCGCTGCACGATCGTCGCCCGAGCCGTAGCCGACGTTGAGGCCCGCGCACACGCCCGCTGAAACGCCGCCGCGCCGCCCGTGGAAGCCGTGCGGGACCGCCAGCAGGGACGAACGGATCGCCTCGGCCGTCACGGCGCGAGCTTCAGCCGCATGATGAGGTCCTCGTCGGCATGGGTTCCGACCATGAAGGCGTAGCGACCGACATAGTCGAAGCCGTAGCGCTCGTAGAAGCGGCGGGCACGCGGATTGTCGGTAAAGACCGAAAGATACATTTCCGCGGCCCCTCGGCGGCGCGCCTCGGCCAGCACCCACTCCATAAGTTGCCCGGCGACGGCCACGCCCTGCCAGGGCCTGAGCACATAGAATTGTCGCAGCTCGATCGGTTCGCCTTCCGGCTCGAACGGAAGCGAGGGCGGGCCGAGCTTCGCGTACGCCACCGCCTCGCCTTCGGCCTCGCCGAGGCGGACGGCGAAGCGCGGGTCGGACAGCTCTTCGCGCCACTTGTCTTCGCTGTGGTTGGTGAGGAAGGCCGCGAGATTCTCCGGAGAGTAGAGATGGCCGAAGGTCTCGGTGAAGGTCTGCCGCCCGAGCGCCGCCACCGCAGCCGCATCCGCAGGACCGGCGTCGCGGAAGGCCACCGTCATGCGAAGCCCGCCGGCTTCGGCCAGTGCGGTGCGGCCAGCGCCATTGCCTTGAACAGCCGGCCCATCTGATCCTTCGCGATCAGCCGGTCGCGCGCCTTCGCTATTTCATCCGCCCGCTCGGGCGCCCTGCGCGCGAGTGCGGCGGCGCGCGCGTGGATGCCCATCGCGTCGAGCCAGTCGCCTTGAGCGGAAGGTCCGAAGACGGCAGCCCCGGCGCCGGACGCGGCTTTCGAAAGCGCCGAGAAGTCGACATGGGCCGTCAGGTCGCGCGTGCCCGGCGCCTTCCACGGATCGGCATAAGCGTGGCGCGATACGGCCTGCAGCGTATCGCCCGCGGCCGGCCCGACGTAACCGTAGTCGACGATCAGCGCCGCGCCGCCCTCGGCCGCGACGCGCGCGGCGAGTTGCCCGGCGATTTCCGTCGAGGCGGGAGAGTCCTCGACGATCTCCTGCGCCGGATCCCGCCCGAAGCGGTTCCCCTCCAGGCGGACCCGAAGCTCGGCTCCGCCGCGGGCGAACTGCCGGACGGGGAGCGCGTCGAAGAACTCATTGGCCACCACGAGCAGCGGGCCCTGGCCGGGCAGCGTCGACAGATCCTCATGCCAGCGCGCGCCTGCAAGCCGCTGCGCCTGCGCGTCGCGAAGCACCGGGCTCGTCTCCACCAGCTCCAGCGTTGGATCGAGCCCCGCCGCGCGCATCGCGCGGAGCGCGTCCGCGGCCAGGGTGCCGCGGCCGGGGCCGAGCTCGACATAATGCGGCTCGGGGGGCTTGCCGGCGCGAAGCCACAGGTCGGCAAGCCAGACGCCGACCAGCTCGCCGAAGATCTGGCTGATCTCGGGCGCGGTTATGAAGTCGCCGGCCGCTCCGAGCGGGTCGCGGGTCGCGTAATAATGCGCATTGGCTTCGGCCATATAGTCGGCGACGCCGATCGAGCCTTCGGCGGCGATCCTCTGCCGCAGCCGCTGCTCAGCCGGAGTCATCGACGGGGCGCACGCGCTCGGCCCGCTTCTTCGCCGTCAGCACCAGATAGAGGCCGCCGATGATCATCGGCAGCGACAGCCACTGGCCCATGTGCAGGTGAGTGACTCGGGCGAAATACATCAAATGCTCGTCTGCCTCTCTGAAGAATTCCAGGAAGAAGCGGCTGAGGCCGTAGACGAGGATGAAGGCGCCGACCAGCTTGCCCGGCTGATAGCGGGCG
>DASZEO010000058.1:0-1785 GCA_035940755.1 Allosphingosinicella sp.
CGACTTCAGCCTCGACAGCTGGGACTCGCATCTCGACGTCAACCTTCGCGCGCCCGCCTTGCTGTCGCAGGCATTCGCGAAGGCGGCCGGAGAGGGGCCGGCGCTGATCGTCAACCTGCTCGACGCCAAGCTGGCCGCGCCCAATCCGGATTTCTTCAGCTACACCGTGTCGAAATTCGGCCTGGGTGGCCTCACGGAACTCTGCGCCCGCGCCTTCGCCCCCGCCGTCCGCGTGTGCGGCATCGCGCCCTCGGTGACTCTGGTGTCGGGGCCGCAGAGCCCCGACAATTTCGAGGCCGTGCACAATTTGAACGCGCTCGAGCGCGGCGTCGACGTGACCGAGATCGTCGCCGCATTGCGCTTCATCATCGCGACGCCGAGCCTGACCGGCCAGACCATCGTCCTCGACGGCGGGCAGCGTTTCCTCGCGCTTCCGCGCGACGTCCAGTTCCTGGAGCAAAGCTGATGCAACAGATGATCGGCCTCGACGGCCTCGTTCCCGATCGGCTTCGGCCGAAGACGCGCAAGGTCGTGCTCGAAGATTATGATCTGAAGGTGGACATCGGCTTCCACGACTTCGAGGTCGGCAATCCGCAGCGGCTGCTCATCACCGTCGAAGTCTGGGTCGACGAGCGCTTCTTCGCCGCCGCCGACGAGGCGGGCGAAGCGTGGGACTATGATTTCCTGCGCAGCGGGATCGCCGGGCTGGCGGCGGCGCGGCGCTTCAATCTCCAGGAAACGTTGGTGCGCGAGATTTACGACCTCGTCGCGGCCCGCCGCGGCGTGGCGGCGCTTCGGGTCTCGACCCGCAAGCCCGACGTCTATCCCGACTGCGCGGGCGTCGGCGTGGAGCTCGCCTCCTTCTGATCAGCGCCGGGCGCGGCTTCGCGTGCAGGGCCCCAGGCCGGCGAGCACCAGCCGGTAATCGGCCGCGATCGCCCGCGCCTCCTCGGAGCCGGCCTCCGCGAGGCTCTGCCGCGGAAGCGCCTGCGGCAGCGTGCAGGCCAGCCGGTACCAGAGCAATGTCCCGGGCTGCGGCGGCCGGGCCGCGTCGTCGACCATCTCGCCCAGCGCGACCGACCAGCGCGGCTGCTCGCCAGGGCGGCGAAGCACGTTGAGCGAGATGGGCCGCTCGTCGGCGGTCTGAAGGAAGATCTGGGTCTCGCTTTCGCCGGGCAGCGTGCCGGCGACATGGAAGGCGCGGCCGAGGCCGGTGATCCGCGGCGCCGCATTGGCGGCGAGCGATTCGCGCACGATCTGCCGCACCTGCGCGCCCGCCTCGGCAGTGAGCGGCACCTGGGCGTCGGGCGCCACCAGGCGCAGCTCGTTGGGCCGACCGGCGACCGGGCTCGCGAAGATCAGGAACTCGCTGCGCCGCCGCAGCCGTGCGGCGCGTCCGCGCGCATCGTCGGGAAGGTCGGCAAGATAGCTGACCCGCACCGGCATCCCCCCTTCGCCGCGGATGAGAGCGACCAGGCGGGCCTCGACGACGAAGCGGTGGGTGCCGGCGGGGACGTTGGGCGCCTCCCGGACGGACAGGGCATCGGCATCTTCGATTCGCACATGGGCCACGACCGGCGCGGCGAGGGCCAGGTCGGCGAGGTCGGCAAAGGTCGGTGCGGGCATCGCCGCAACGCCCTGCGACTCGGGGGCTTGAGCGCCGCCGAGGAGCAAAGCGACGGCCGTTGCGAGCATTTTCAACGCGGTCCCCCTTCTTTTTTCCGGTCGTTCGCCGGTGCTACAGGAACGCGCATTAACCGTCGATTGCGGCGAAAATCCGCGGAT
>DASZEO010000059.1:0-2150 GCA_035940755.1 Allosphingosinicella sp.
GATGGCGGCGGCGCCGGGAACGATGAACAGGCCGCCCGCGACGAGGCCGCCGCGAACGCCGTGAAGCAGCCAGCCGACATAGGTCGCCAGCTGCTGCGCTTCCGGCCCCGGCAGAAGCATGCAGAAATTGAGCGCGTGCAGAAAGCGCCGCTCGCCGATCCAGCGTTTCTCCTCGACCAGGATGCGATGCATGACCGCGATCTGCCCCGCCGGCCCGCCGAAGCTGAGCATCGCCACCCGCCACCACACGCGCGCGGCCTCGCCCAACCCAATACCGTGATTCAATGCTGATCTCCCAAACCCATCGAAGCGAAGCCGCCGGCGCGGATCGCCCGTTCGTAGATGAAGGCCGCCGAGGCCACGTCCTGGAGCGCCGTGCCGGTCGAATCGAACAAGGTGATCTGCCGCGCGTCGGTTCGCCCGGCCCTGGTGCCCGCGACGAGATCGCTCAGCTCGGCATGGACGTCCTCGCACCGCATCGCGCCGATCTCGAGCGCCGCCCGCAAATCGCCCATCGCGGCGCACTGGTCGAGCACGTCCGCGACCACCAAAGCCTTGGCCATCAGCGCCGGCTCGACCTCGTTCTTGACCGGGCTGTCGGCGCCGACCGCCGCGACGAATGTGCCGGGCCGGACGAACGACGGGCTGAGGAAAGGCTCGCGGGCGGTGGTGCAGGCCACGATGACGTCGGCCTCGGCGGCAGCGGCGGCGAGATCCGCCACCGCCTCACCGGCAAAGGCTTCGGCGCGCGCCGGGTCGCGGTCCCAGGCCAGGCAACGGCGCAGCGGCAGCAGGTCCTGAAGCGCCGCCAGCTGCGCCGCGCCCTGCTCGCCGCAGCCGCAGACGAGGATCGTCTCCGACTCCGGCCGCGCCAGGTAGCGGGCCGCCAGCGCCGTGGCCGCCGCCGTCCGCCGAAGCGTCACCTCGATCGAATCGAGGATCGCCAGCAGCTCGCCGGTCGCGCCGTCGCACAGCAGGATCGCGCCCTGGATCGTCGGCAGGGAGCGCTCGGCGGGATTGCCGGGAAAGTTGCCGTTGAACTTGAGGGCGACGTAAAGCCGGTGGAGCTCGAGGCTCGCGCCCTTGGCGTGAAAGGAGCCGCCGCTCGCCTCGATGTGCATCGGCGGCGGCGAATGCGCCTTGCCCTCGGCGGCGGCGCGAAAGCCGGTCTCCACCGCCGCCAGCCAGTCGTTTCGCTCCATCAGCCCGGCAATGTCGCCGCGCGACAGGATCGCAGTCAAAGCCGCACCCGCGCCTTGGGCTGGTGCGACACCCAGTCGTGAGTCTCGTCGACGGCGTCGCGGCACCAGCGGAAGAAGGCGTCGTACAGCCGCATCCCCGCCTCCAGCTGCGCATGATCGTCCGCATACATGCGCGACAGGCCGAGCGAGGCGGCGAGCAGCCCGGCGCATTGCGGCGCCAGATCCGGCCGGGCGGTATCGGCGCCGCGCACGATCGGCGCCAGCCGGGCCAGCGCCGGAAAGCCGGTCAGGCCGAATTCCTCGACCATGACGTCGAAGGTGCAAAGCTCGCCGCGATGGCTCCAATGGACTCCGTCGACATCGAACGGCGCCGCCCCAAGCCGCTCGGCGACCCCGGGGATCTCCGGCGGGGCGACGAACAGGAAGACAGCGCTGGGATCCACGAAGCGGCGGATCAGCCACGGGCAGGCGATCCGGTCCACCTTCGGCCGCGCCCGAGTGACCCACAAGGTTCGCCCCGCCGCGTCGCGGGCCGGGAGCGCCGCCTGGGGGACGAGCGGAAGCCCCGCGGCGCGCCAGGCAGCAACCCCGCCTTCCAGCGTCTCAGCCTCGACGCCGTTGGCGCGCAGCCATGCGGCCGCAGCCGCGCTGGCGCCGGCGCCGTCACTGCAGACGGCAATGACGGGGGAGGTGGGATATGGCGCTCCTGTCACCACGGTCTCGAACGCCGTCCGCACAGCGCCCGGCACGAGCGCCGGCAGCCCTTCGAACTCGGAGTCGTCGCGGACGTCCACGATGGCGGGGCAGCCGGGCGTGCCGATCAGGCGGACCAGCTTGTCGGCGGAAATGCTGTTGATCGCAGGCATGAGCGTCCCTTCTTCGAGCGAGGACGCGATGCTTCAGCCTTGCGCTTCATGGGGCGATCGCAGGCCCCATGGGGGCTTTAGA
>DASZEO010000060.1:0-17573 GCA_035940755.1 Allosphingosinicella sp.
GATCTACGGCAGCGACGACTTTTCCGGCATCACCCTGGCGACTTTCGACTCGAGCAACCCCACGCTCGACGATCCCAGCAAGGGCTTCCGGATTATGGGTGCCGCGGGCGGAGACCTGCTCGGCCACAGCGTGGACGGAGCGGGCGACGTCAATGGCGACGGCTTCGATGACGTGATCGTCGGCATATATGGCGGCGACGGCGGCACCGGCGACGGTGAGTCAGGGCGGGCGGCCGTCATCTTCGGCCAGGCCGCCGACCGCACGGAGGTCGATATGGCCAGCCTCCCAGCGGGCGCGGGCTTCCAGATCATCGGCGAGGATACTTTCGACCGGCTCGGCTCGAGCGTGGCCGGGGCGGGCGACGTCAACGGCGACGGCTATGACGACGTCATCATCGGCGCGGGTGACGCTGATCCGGCAGGCAGGAGCACGGCCGGTGCCGCCTATGTGATCTTCGGCGCCGCGAGCGGGCTGACGACGGTCGATCTCGATTCAGCTCTCAACGGGTCGAACGGCTTCAAGATCCTCGGCGGCCTCGCGGCCGACAAGGCCGGCAGCAAGAGCGTCTCCTTTCTCGGCGACGTCAACGGCGACGGCTTCGACGACCTCGCGATCGGGGCTCCCTATGGCGACGACGGCGGGACGTTCGGCTATACCGGCGAGGCCCATGTCGTCGCCGGCCGCGCACCCATCGGCCAGGTGACCCGCCTTGGCTCGGCGGGCAGCCAGACGATCCGCGGCGGCGGGTCCAGCGACACGCTGATGGGCATGGGCGGCAACGACGTGCTGATCGGCAATGGCGGCAACGATACGCTCGATGGCGGAACAGGCACCGACACGATGAGAGGCGGCGCCGGCAACGATACCTATATCATCGACAATGCCGGCGATAAGGCGATCGAAACCAGCAGCAGCGACGGCATCGACACCGTCACGAGCGCGCTAAGCTTCACTCTGGGCGCCTTTCTCGACAATCTCACGCTGACCGGCACCGCCATCACCGGCACCGGCAATGGCGGGAATAACACCATCATCGGAAACAACGCCAACAACGTCCTCAGCGGCGGCAACGGCATCGATACCCTTAAGGGGAGCGCCGGCAACGACACGCTCGACGGCGGCGGCAACAACGACAAGCTGGACGGCGGCGGCGCCAGCGACACTTTGTTCGGCGGCATAGGCAGCGACACGCTCGACGGGAATACCGGCAGCGACAAGCTCAACGGCGGGAGCGGCAACGACACTCTGATCGGCGGCTCGGGCACCGACAGCTACTTCTTCGATACCGCGCTAAACGCCTCTACCAACGTCGACAAGATCATCGGCTTTTCCGTGGCCGACGACACGATTTTACTAAACCGCGCGATCTTCGCGGGAATCACGGCCAACGGCACGCTCGCCGCCAGCCGCTTCCACGTCGGCACCGCGGCGGCGGATGCAAGCGACCGGATCATCTACAATTCAGGGACCGGCCAGCTCTTCTACGATCCCGATGGGCTGGGAGGGGCAGCGCAAGTGCTGTTCGCCAAGCTGGATCCAGGCCTCGCCCTCACCAACGCCGACTTCTACGGCTTCGTTTAGGGGCGTCGCTCCGGCTGCTGCGCCTGCTGCCATTCGCGAGGAACCTCAGGCGGCGCTGAGCAGGCCGCGTATGTCGAACTCCCCGAGGAACCGGATGCCCGCCCGCTTGGCGTGCGACCAGCGGATCTCGACCTCGAGCAAATTGTAGCCGGCAAGCTCGAGCTTCCCCATCGTCTCGGGCCGGAGGTCGCGGCCGGCATCGATCAGCGCACCGCCGGCCGAGACGTTGCGCACGACAACCGGCAGGCTCTGGCCGCCGAGGTGAAGCGAGGCGCGCCGGATCAGGCGGTGGCGCGGGGCCCGGCTGAACGTATAGCCTTCGGCATCGACGGGCGCGGACGCTTCGGTGAGCCGCAGCGTGTCCGCCGCGTTCATCGGCCGCCCGAAGATGAAGCCCTGGATGTAGGTGCAGGCGAGCGAGCGGATCAGCTCGAGCTCCTGGTGCGTCTCGGCGCCCTCGGCGGTCGTCTCCAGCTCGAGGCGGTGGGCGAGGTTGACGATCGCCTCGAGGATCTGGAGGTTCTTGGAACCGGGCAGGCAGGCGCCCTTGACGAAAGTCCGGTCGATCTTGAGCTTGTCGAACGGCGCCCGCTCGAGATAGGCGAGGCTGGAATAGCCGGTGCCGAAATCATCGAGGGCGAGGCGGACGCCGATCCGCTTCAATGCCTTGAAAGTGTCGTCGACACGCGGGCTGTTCGACAGGAACACCGCTTCCGTGACCTCGAGCTCGAGCCGCGCCGCGGGAAACTGGGCGTCGGCAAGCGCCTGAAGCACGACACGCGTGAAATCGGGGTCGAGGAACTGGCTCGGCGACACGTTGACCGCGACGAACAGCTTGCCCGGCCACTTTGCCGCTTCCTGGGTCGCGGCCTTGAGGACCCATTCGCCGAGCTGCGAAATCAGGCCGCTTTCCTCCGCGAGCTCGACGAAGATGCCTGGGGGGATCTGGCCCTGCTCCGGATGATCCCACCGGACCAGCGCCTCGAACCCGACCAGTTTCTCCGAGCCGCTGGCGACGATCGGCTGAAAGTGCATCGACAGGCCGCCCTCGGCGAGGGCCCCTCTCAAGTCGTGCTCCAGCGCCTGGCGGTTGGCGGCGGTGATCTCCATTTCGGGTTCGAACTGCCGGGCGGTGCCGCGCTTCTCCTTCGCGCCGTAAAGGGCGAGATCGGCCTTGCGGAACAGCGACTCTGCATCGGTCTGGTCGCGCTCGGCGAAGGCGATCCCGATCGACGCGCCGATGTTGAGCTTGCGATCACCCACCTTATAGGGAATCGAGATGTAGCGGATGCAGGCCTCGGCCAGCTCCTGGATTTCCTCCTTCGAGCAGCCGCGCGGAATCACGACCTCGAACTCGTCGCCACCGAGGCGGCCGACAGTGCCGCGCTTGCCCATGATCTGGTTGATCCGGTCCGACGCCTGGCGCAGCAGCTCGTCGCCGACCAGATGCCCGTGAGTGTCGTTCACCTCCTTGAAACGGTCGAGATCGACGATCAGCAACGCGCAAACACCCGAGCTGCGGACCTGCAGCGCTTCCTCCAGCGCGCGCAGGATCGTGGCTCGGTTTGGAAGGCCGGTGAGCGCGTCGTAGCGCGCCGCCCGGCGCAGCTCCGCCTCAGCTTTGGTCTTTTCGGAAAGGTCCGCGCCAATGCCCCGGAAGCCCGTGACCTCGCCCTGATCGTCAAGCATCGGCCTGCCCGTCAGCGACCAGAGCACCGCCTCGTCGCGAACCGACCGGACGGTGAGATCGGTGAAGGGGAGATTACGCGAAAGGTAGAAAGAAAGCGTACGTTGCCCGCCCACCCCCTCGCCCGCCTCGTCCCAGCAGGCGGCCGTCAGGTCGGTGAAGCGCTTATCGCGGTATTCGCCGCCGGCGAAGCCCATCGCGGCGGCTACTGAAGGCGAGAGATAGACGAGCCGCCCGGTTCGGTCGACTTCCCAGAACCAGCCCTTGCCACTTTCCTCGAAGGTGCGGGTGAACGAATCCGCGCTTGCCGCCGCTGCGCGCCGTTCCAGATCGACGGCGCTGGGCACGCGCGCGACAGCAGCTGATCCAAAGGGATTCATCGACACCCTTTACTCGACGCGGCCTTCTCTCGCGTGCCGCCAGCCGGTGACTAGCCTAAGAGTCGTTAAGATTGATTTCCCAGGGCGGCACCGCGTCTTCCCCCTCAGCGGCTTCCTCATTAGGGCTCTGGGTAAAGAATATCGTTGGGAGAGGATTCAGAGGCTGATGGACATCGTCGTCGGCGACATAGGCGGCACCCACGCCCGCTTCGCTTTGGCCGAGATCGGGCCGGGCGAGCGGCCGCGGATCGGCGAGATGAAGCGCTACCGCACGCGGGAGCATGAGGGCGTCGCCTCGGCCTGGCGGGCGTTCGAGCGTGATAATGGCGGGTCCCTGCCGCGCGCCGCCGCCATGGGCGTGGCAGCGCCGATTGACGGCGACGTCGTCTACCTCGTTAACAGCGGCTGGAGGATCGACCGTCCGGCCCTGGTGGCGGAGCTCGGCCTTGCCGATTTGGTCTTGGTCAACGATTTCGGCGCGGTCGCGCTCGCCGTGTCGGTCCTCGCCGATGCGGAGCTCGACTATCTCGCCGGCCCCGAAGGTCCGCTCCCGCAGCAGGGCGTGACCACCGTCATCGGCCCCGGCACCGGCCTCGGCGTGTCGATGCTGCTGCGCCGGGAGGCGGGTGCCGAAATCCTCGAGACCGAAGCCGGCCACACGAGCTTCGCGCCCGTCGACGACGAGGCCGAGACCCTCGCCGACCATCTTCAGGCGCGCTACGGTCGCGTCTCCGTCGAGCGCGTGGTGTCGGGGCCTGGCCTCATCGACATTCACCGCTTTCTCGGCGGCGGCGACTGGGATCCGCTCGACGCCGGCGGCCTGTGGAGCGCGGCGATCGACGGCTCCGATCCGCTCGCAGCGCGAGGCCTCGATCTGCTGGTCAGGTCGTTCGGCAGCGCCGCCGGCGACATGGCCCTGGCCCACGGCTCGGTGGCGGTGGTGATCACTGGCGGCCTCTCGAACCGAATCCGCGAAAAGCTTCGATCGCCGCTGTTCAGCGACGGCTTCACCGCGAAGGGGCGCTATCGCGAGCGGATGAGCCGCTTGCCGGTGCGCCTGGCCACCTATCCCGAGCCGGGCCTGCTCGGCGCAGCCCTGACCTTCGAGCGCCGCCACCCGCCCTAGAGCGCCCTCGCGACGACTTCCTTCATGATCTCGTTGGTGCCGCCAAAAATGCGGGTGACGCGCGCGTCGCGCCAAAGGCGGGCGATCAGGTATTCGTTCATGTAGCCGGCACCGCCGTGCAGCTGAAGCGCGGCGTCGCACACCTCCCACTGAAGCTCGGTGTGCCACAGCTTGGCCGCCGAAGCTTCAGCCGCCGTCAGCTTGCCGGCCATGTGCCGGGTGAGCGCCCAATCAAGATGCGCCCACCCGACCTGCAGCTTCGCCTCCAGGTCCGCCAGCGTGAAGCGGGTGTTCTGAAATTCGAAGACGGTGCGGCCGAAGGCCTTGCGCTGCTTGGTGAAGCTGACCGCCTCGTCGAACGCCCGTTGCGCCGAGGCCTGGGCTCCGATCGCGATTCCGAGCCGCTCCTGCGGCAGCTGGTTCATCAGGTAGGCGAAGCCCATGCCCTCCGCGCCGAGGCGGTTCGACTGCGGCACGCGCAGGTCCTGGAAGAACAGCTCGGAAGTGTCCTGGCCATGAAGCCCGATCTTGTCGAGGTTGCGTCCGCGCGCGAACCCGGGCCGGTCCGCCTCGACCAGGATCAGCGAGGTGCCTTTCGCGCCTTCGGCCGGGTCCGTCTTGGCGACGACGATGACAAGCTCCGCATGCTGGCCGTTGGTGATGTACGTTTTGGAGCCGTTGATGACGTAGTCGGTCCCCTCCTTCACCGCCGTGGTCTTGATCCCTTGCAGATCGGAGCCGGCCGCCGGCTCCGTCATGGCGATCGCCGTCGGAGTCTCGCCGGAGATCATCCTCGGCAGCCAGCGGCGTTTCAGCTCATCCGAGCCATAGGCTTCGATGTAGGGCGCGACTATGTCGCTGTGCAGCGTGATGCCCGCGCTTGAGCCCACATAGCCGAGCTCCTCGGCGATGACGGCGTTGTAGCCGAAGTCGAGCCCGAGCCCGCCATGTTCCTCCGCCACGGTGGGGCAGAGCAGCCCCGCCTCCCCCGCAAGCCTCCAGAAGCCGCGGTCGATCTCGCCCTGCGCTTCCCAGCGCTCGAGGTGTGGGATCAGCTCGCGCGCGAAGAACTTGCGCACCTGATCGCGGAACAGGTGGTGGTCGTCCGAGAAAGCGCTGCGGCGGGAAAGGTCGAGCATCAGATCTCCTTGAAGCGCGGGGCCGGGGCCGGCTCGATGCCGAAAGCCCCATCGATGAAGGTACCGCGGTGCAAATTGTGCGGATGGCGGGGCGCGTCCGCAAGGCTGAGCACCGGCGCGAAGCACGCGTCGGAGCCTTCGAGGAGGCTGCACCAATGCTGGCGCGGCTGCTGCGCAAAGGTGCGGGAAAGCTCCTCGCGGAGGCCGGGATCGAACTGGTTGCAGGCGAGGCCGAGCTTGGCCTTCAGGACGGCGAAAAAGTGCGGCTCCAGAGCGCCCACCGCGACCCATCGGCCGTCCGCACATTCATAGCTGTCGTAGAAGGCGGCGCCGGAATCGAGGATGTTGGCGCCGCGCTCGTCCTTCCACATGCCTGCGGCGAGAAGGCTATAGGTCTGGGCGCCGATCAGCGCCGCGCCGTCGACCATGGCGCAGTCGATTACGCACCCGGTGCCGGTGGCGCGGGCGGAAAGGATCGCGGCGATCATGGCGAAAGCGAGCAACATTCCGCCGCCCCCGAAATCGCCGACGGCGTTCGCGGGCGGGGTCGGCGGCGCGCCCGCCCGCCCATAGCCGTGCAGGTTTCCGGCAAGCGCGATGTAGTTGATGTCGTGCCCCGCCGCCTGCGCGAGCGGGCCTTCCTGGCCGAAGCCGGTCATGCGCCCGTAAACCAGGCGAGGATTGTCGCTCCGCAGGACATTGGGGGCGAGCCCGAGCCGCTCCATCACGCCGGGCCGGTAACCCTCGATCAGCCCGTCGGCGGTACCCACCAGTTCGCGCACCCGCGAGACATCCGCCCGGTCTTTTAGGTCGAGCGTCAGGATCTCGGCGCGATTGCGGCGCAATATGTCCTTCTCCGGCAGGATCGGCGGAGTCCAGCCGGCCCGCTCGATCCGCACGACTTCGGCGCCATGGTCGGCAAGCATCATCGCGGCGAACGGCGCCGGCGCCAGCCCGGCAAGCTCGACGATCCGGATCCCCTTGAGCGGCTGCAATCGCCTCTCCCCTCGGGGACAGCCTAGGCTTTGTCTGCGCCACGGCCAAGCGTCGCGGGGCCGGCACAGAGGCTTTGACCGGCTCTCGGCCTGGGCCTATATTTCGCCGATGCTCGAAGGCCTCAAACGGCGCTATCTCGACATCCTCGCATCGGTCTACATCTACAACGAGCATCGCGGCTACAGCAGCCTCGACCGCGTGCTTGCGGCCGTCCGCGGCCGCTATCCCGACGATCACGCCTTCATCGCCGAGATCGAGAAGCACCGCGCCGACGAGCGCAAGCACTATCTGATGTTCCAGCGCTACTTCGAGTCGCTGGGCCGCATGCCTTACGCCGTCGACCGCACCTGCGGTCATATCGACCGGCTGATCAAGCTGACCTTCGGCTGCCACATCGACGAGCTCGATTCCGACGCGATCATCGCCGACGGCGAGCTGTTCAACAAGCTATGCCGGATCATCATGCTGACCGAGATCCGCGGCATGAACCAGGTGGACGTGCTGCTCCAATCCTTCCTCATCCGCTCCGAGCGGCCGCTGATGAAGATCTTCCGCGTGGTCGAGCGCGACGAGCCCTCGCACTGGATGCCGTACAAAGCCTGGCTCGACCGCCACGAAGGGGGCGCCCCGACCTTGCGCGAACGGTTCGCCGACTTCTGGGTCCACCGCAGCCTCATCTTCGCCAAGCTGCCGCTGCTCTACCTCAACCCGCGCCTGCCCCGACGCACGACGTGGCAGGACGAAGCCGATCCCGCCCCGGCCGCGATCGCTGCCTGAACGCCCGCCAGTCACCCGCTCATGTTGAACATTCCGCCTCCGGACGGCTCGCGCGACCCGCGGATCGACGACCCGACCAACGTGTGGTTGGTTCATCCGGCAGGACGCCTGCTGCTGCCGGTCGCGATTCGCGCCGGCCTTCCCGCCAATGCGGTCTCAATCGCCGGCTTCGCCGTCGGCGCCGCGGGGGCCTGGTGCTATGGCCACTGGCGCGAGCCGGGGATGCCGGCGCTCGGCCTGGCGCTCACCATCTCGTGGCTGATTGCCGACGGCCTGGACGGCATGATTGCCCGCGCCACAGGGACGGCGAGCGTGATCGGCCGGACGCTCGACGGCATCTGCGACCACGGCGTGTTCGCCCTCATCTACGTCGCGCTCGCCTGGTCGCTCGGGACGCCGCAGGCTTGGCTGCTCGCCATCGCGGCAGCCGCATTCCATGCGGTTCAGGCCACACTTTATGAGGGCGAGCGCATCCGCTTCCACCGCCGCATCCGCCGAGAAGCTGCTCCCGACCGCACCGACAGCGGGGCCAACCCGCTGGTGCGGCTTTACGACGCCGTGGCAGGCAGCCTCGATCGCCTCGCAGCCCCTTTCGACCGGCTTTTGGCCAGAGCGGGGGCTGCGGCGGGCCTCGCGCGCCTTTACGGCGAAGCCGCGACGCCGCCGCTGCGTCTCATGATCCCGCTCAGCAACAACATGCGAGTCGTCCTGATCTTCCTTGCCTGCGCGGCGGGGGACCCTCGCCTGTTCTGGCTGTTCGAGCTCGGGCCGCTGTCGGCGGTCGCGGCGGCGGGGATCCTCTGGCACCGCCAGGTCGAGGCACGGCTGGTGCGGGAGCATCGGGCGCTAGTCTAGCCGTCCTCCGCGCCAGCGCGGCATCGCACGCTCCCCGAGAGCGACCTCGACCGCAGCCGTGGCGAGCAGGCGGGTGGAATCCAGGATCGGCAGCGGCGATATCTCGGCGGTAACCAGCAGCGGGATTTCGGTGCAGACAAGGGCGACGGAGTCGCAGCCCCGCTCGGCCAGCCTGTGGATGATGCCGCCATATTCCGCACGCGAGGCGTCGGTGAACACGCCGAGGCACAGCTCGTCGAAGATGATGTCGTGGACGATCTTGCGATCCCCCAGCTCGGGTATTTCCCAGCCAAGGCCGCGCCGTCCGAAGGCGCCGGGGTAGACCGGTCCGCTCATCGTCCATTCGGTGCCGAGTATGCCGATCCGGCTGCGGCCGTCCCTTACCGCCTGCTCCGCTAGGACCTCGCCGATGTGGAGGCACGGGATCGGAAAAGGTTCGCCCGCAGCCTCGAGCGCGATGTGAGCGGTGTTGTCAGGAAGGACGAAGAAGTCCGCCCCGGCCGCAGCCAGCTTGACGGCATCGGCCATGAACAGCGCCCGCAACGCCGGCAGGTCGCCGCGGTCCCACGCCTTCAGCGCGTGGTGCACCGCAACGCCGGTCAACGTGATCTCGGGGTGGTTGTGCGGCCCCAGGCGCCTGATGCCTTCCAGCCACACGGTGCGGTAGCAGAGCGTCGCGCCTTCGGCGCTGTGGGCGAGAATGCCGATATGCTTCATGGGGACGGCCGCTCCAGCGCCACCGAGCGGCGGAAGCCGGGATAGAGCAGGTCCTGCCCGCCCGGGCTGATGTGGTCGCCGTCCCAGAACAGCGCCCGGCCGCCCCTGAAGGCGTTGCACGGGTCACCGGGACAAAGGGTGGAAAAAGGATCGAACACGTGGAGATTGGGGACCAGCGCGGAAAGCTGGGCCAGCTCCGTCATCAGCGGCTGCCTTAGAGCCAGGAGCTCGCCGCGGCCGACGGTGAAGCCGGGGGCACAGACCGGATTGCCCCGGCTGAGCCAGTCGGCGCATCGGTAGGGCGGGCTTCGGAACACGGGCGACGGCGCCTGGATGATCAGCCGCGCGCCCGTGCGGGACAGCGGCGCCAGCATCGCTGCGGCCTCCCGAACGGCCAGGGCGCGATCGGCCGCGGTAAACGGCGGCAGCTGCGCCTCGGCCGGCCCGCCCGCATTGTCGATCCTGCGCAGCCGCAGCGAGGCCATGTAGAGAACGTCGCCGCGCCGCAACTGCCGGGGCAAGTCGGCCAGGACGGCCCGGTAAAAGGGGGTGCACACAGGTGCGCGCGAAGCCGGCATCAGCAAGGGGGGGAACTCGCAGCCCGGCCGGACATAGCTCCGGACCGGGATTCCCGTGTCAGCGACATAGCGGTGGAGCAAAGGGCGCATGGCCTCGGTATGCGAATCGCCTACAGCCACCAGCCTCGGCGACGCTTGCGCGCCAGCACAGGCGGGGATGTATTCCCGGACCGTTCCGTCCGCGAGATCGGTCACCCGTTCCTCGACGCGACAGCGTCCGGGACGCGGAGGCCGGCCCGCCACAACCTCGGCATCGCGCAGTGAGAGGTAAGGCGCCGCGAGGAACGATGCCCCCGAGGCGGCGGCAGCCATGACCAGGGCGGCAGCGCCGCCGACGAAAATTCGGCGGCGTGGAAACCGCGACTGCCGCGCCCGCCGGCGCACCGGCTGTTCCACCAGCAGATACGATGCGATCGCGAAGGTGAAGGCCATGGCCAGCGCGGAGCCGCCGTGAACCCAGCCGTCGAGCCCGACAGTCCAGCGGAACATGGCGAAGACGGGCCAGTGCCACAGATAGAGCGAGTAGGAGATCCGGCCAAGCGCGACGGCGGGCTGGGCAGCCAGCACACGCCCCACCGCGGAAGCGGGCTGAGCCGTGCATAAGGCGACGAGAACCGCCGTCGCGCCGATGACCAGCGGAAGGCGCAGCAAGACCTCCGGTCCGCCAGGATAAACGAGCGCCACTGCCAGACCGGCGGCGGCCGCGATCCCTGCCGCACCGGTCAGGAAGCGGGGGAGCCGCGCAACCTGGGGACGCCAGTGCACCAGCGTCAGGCACAGGAACATGCCCGCGCCCAATTCCCAGAAACGTGTCGGCATCAGGTAGAAAGCCGCGAGCGGGGAGCTCCGCGAGAGATAGTAGGCCAAAACCAGGGATCCGGCCGAGAGGATCGACACCAGGGCCGCCGCGCGAAGGCTCTGGCCGCGCTCGATCAAGGTGCGCTGCCACATGAAGATCAGGAACGGGAACAGCAGGTAGAATTGCTCCTCGACTCCGAGAGTCCAGGTATGGAGGAACGGGTTGAGGTCCTGCTGGGGATTGAAATAATTCTGACCGTGAAGAGCCAGCAGGATGTTGCTGGCGCCGACCGATGCAGCCAGCGCCGTGGCCTGCGCCTCCCGCGAAATCAACGTCTGCACCATCAGCATCACGGCGATGACCGAGGCCAGGATCAGCATCGCCGCGAGGGCCGGAACGATGCGCACGATCCGGCGGACGTAGAAATAGGCGAGCAGGTCGCGCAGCCGCTCGAAGCGCAGGTGAGCGAGCGAGCCCGTCACCACGAAGCCGGACACGACGAAGAACACGTCCACTCCGGCAAAGCCGCCGGACACGAGGTGCGGGCGAAGGTGGTAGAGGAGGACAGCCAGGATGGCGAGCGCGCGAAGGCCGTCAATGCCCGGGATGTAGCCGAGGCCTCCGCCCGAGGCAGGCGCCTCGCGCGCCGTGGCGGGTGCGGAGGCGGCAGCCGTACTCAGCGCGGCGCCATCCGGATCGCGCCGTCGAGCCTCACATACTCGCCGTTGAGATAGGAATTCTCGGCCATGAACACGGCGAGGCGCGCATATTCGTGGGGGCGGCCGAGGCGCTTGGGGAACGGCACCTGCGCGGCGAGCGCATCCTTCACGTTCTGCGGCATCATCGCCACCATCGGCGTCTCGAACACGCCGGGAAGGATGGTATTGACCCGGATCCCCTCCCCCATCAGGTCGCGGGCGATCGGCAGCGCCATGCCGAGCACGCCCGCCTTCGAGGCGCTGTAGGCCGCCTGACCGATCTGCCCGTCCTGCGCCGCGACCGAGGCGGTGTTGACGATAAGGCCCTTTTCGCCGTCGTCGAGCGGGTCCAGCCCCGCCATGCCGGCGGCCGAGGCGGCGAGGACGCGGAAGGTCCCGATCAGGTTGATCTGGATGACCAGCTCGAACTGGTGGATCGGATAGCGCCTGATCTCGCCCGTCTGCTTGTCCCGCCCGACCGTCTTCATGGCGTTGGCGACGCCCGCGCAATTGACGCAGATCCGCTCCTGCCCGTGAGCCTCGCGCGCTTTGGCGAATCCCGCCTCCACCGCCTCGTCCGAGGTGACGTCCACTTGGCAGAAGACGCCGCCGATCTCGGAGGCCACCTTCTCGCCGCGGCCGGCGTCGCGGTCGAACACGGCCACCTTGACCCGCCGCTGCGCGAGCTCGCGGGCGGTGGCCTCGCCGAGGCCGGAAGCGCCGCCGGTGACGACGGCGGCAATGCTGCTGTCGAGCTTCATCGATGATCCCCTTTCAGACGGGCACCTAAGGGCGAGCAACGGCTCTGCGCAAGCCCGGCGGCTCGCCCGCGCGGCTCGTCGCAGCCGCTCGCGTCACGCCTCAAATCAAGGAACCGCAGGCGGCGCGAGGTCGTTCGATGCGGCGTCCCCTTCTTTTTCGATGGAGTAGCCTACATGTCGAGCATCCCCAATTCCGCCATGCCCCACGCCTCAACCCAGAGTGATGACCAGACCGGTCAGTTCGACAGCGAGGACCAGGGCTCGTCGAGCGGCGCCTTCAGCCAGATCGCCGACAAGGCGCGCGAATATCCGAAGACGGCCATCGCGGCCGGCGCGGCGGTCGCCGCCGGAGTCGCGGCGGCCGCCGTTCTCACGCGCGGTCGCGGGAAGAGCGAGGGCCGAAAGAGCGGCGGCTCGAAGAAGAGCAAGAACGACTGACCTGCCGCATTTGAAGGCCACGATATCCGCCGCTTCCGCTCGCCCTCCGGCCGGCGGAGGCGGCGGGCTCATTTTTGCCGCTACGTGAATCTCTCTTGTATGCGTAATACTGCATAGCTATACACACTTGGAGCGTCAGGAGTGTGGCCGTGCAATGTTCGAAGCTCAGGCCGTGGGGGATCCACCCGCCGGTCCGCAACGACGAAGATTGTCCCAGGTGCGGCTGGACCGCCCCGGGGCCGCTGGGCGATGCCCGTGAAGCGGCGGCCGGCGCACGGGGCCGCGCCGCCTCGCTCGGCTGGTCTGTCATCGATGGCGGGACAGCGCCAGAGGCGAAGGCGGAATCGCTGGCCGCTTAGCATTGGCAGCCGACAGCAGGGCTACGGCGATAACGCTGCAGCCGATTTCGATCGTGTACCCTTCCACCACCCGGTTCAGTAGCCGATGAAGTCGCGCCACCAGGCCTTGACGCCCGCGAACAAGCGCCAGCCAATCTCGAAGACGATCGCGCCGGCCGGAATAAGCAAGGCTTTGAGGATCGGGGGGGCCCAGTTCGGATTGATCCAAGTCAGCCCCCGCGCAACATCCTCCCCCGTCAGATAAGCTGCGAACGCGCCGGCGCCGAGCGTTACGACCAGTCGCCAGGACGAGCGAAGGCGTTCGAGCCACGAGCCAGGTAACGGAAGATGGTCGGTGTTCCCGCGAGCGCAGTTTAGCATAGCGAGAACGAGCCTTGCCTGTCCCGTGGTGGCCAGCATCATCGTCGCAGCGAAAATAGCGCCGTCGCCGATCCTCGCAACCTGCATGACGCTATGGTTGCGCCACCGTGGGCGGTTCGCCGTTTCGACGATGCTCACCCACGGATATTCTGTTCCACGAAAGATCTTCCGCCGAAACCACCCGCGGTACAGCACTTTTCCCCAATCGATTTCCTTTAATTGAGGCGTCAGGATGTCCGTCGCCGTGCCTGGGAACATGTCGGAGTGCTGGAGGTGCCCAGACGCCGCCAAAGTCTCCACGTTTTCGAAGCGCCCTTTCTTAGGAAAGGCCCTTGTCTTTCGACAGGTCGCTCCCAAGCGGTCCTTGACCTTGGCAGGATTCTGCCGATCCGGCGGACCGGAAACCGCCAGCTCGCCCTTGCCGGCCACGGCGTCATAGGCTGCCTGGCACGGCACTCCGTACACCGCCTGCGATTCGACGATCAGCACGTTACCTTCTCGAACCCAGATAAGGATCTCAGGAAAGCGATGCTCGAGCCAGCGCAACGCGAGATGGGCACCAAAGTCGGGATCACCATTTACGGAGTCCCAATTTATAACGACGACGTCCTGATCTCTTATGTGCTGGAGGTCTTCCGGCTTCTCTGCCCCGGGTGGCTCGACAATACGGTCAGCTACCGGGAATTCTGTAACTTGTGTTGGAAAGGTTTTGTGGTTCTGATTGAGAAACAGAGACCATTTACTCGCCCGCGACGAACGCTTCCAGTCCGTAATGATGCCTACGCGAATCGCGCTCATTGCCCTTCTCCGCTTCAAATATAGCAGCGGAAGTAGGGAAATGCACGCGCGCAGCTATGAAGTCTCGCCGCCTGTGTAACGTTGGCTACTTGGGAGAGGTGTACTTGTTCTTCGAACTCAGGGCAGATGGATTCGTAACGCTAAAACACCTCCACGATTGTCACGTTGGCGATGCCGCCGCCTTCGCACATCGTCTGAAGCCCCCAGCGCTTGCCTCGGCGCTTGAGCGCGTGGGTCAGAGTGGCCATCAGCTTCGCCCCGGACGCCCCCAGCGGATGGCCGAGGGCGATCGCGCCGCCATTGACGTTCAGCCGCTCCGGATCGGCGTCGAGCGCCTGAAGCCAGGCCAGCGGGACTGAAGCGAACGCCTCGTTCACCTCATAAAGATCGATGTCCTCGATCCGCATCCCGGAGCGCTCCAGCGCCCGGCGGGTGGCGGGGATCGGCTCCTCGAGCATGATCACGGGGTCGCCCGCGGTGACCGTGAGGTTGTGGATCCGCGCGAGCGGCGTGAGGCCGTGCGCCTTCAGCGCCGCTTCGCTCACCACCAGGACGCCGCTGGCGCCGTCGCAGATTTGCGAGGCGTTGGCGGCGCTGATCCTTCCCCCTTCCCTTAGCAGCTTGACCGAAGCGATGCTCTCGAGCGTCGCGTCATAGCGAATCCCTTCGTCGGTGCGGTGCTCATGTCCGTCCACCCCCAGCGGCACGATTTCGTCGGCGAACGCGCCGGCCTGGGTGGCTCGGGCAGCCTTGCGGTGGCTCTCCAGGGCAAAGGCGTCGAGCCCCTGGCGCTCGAACCCATATTTCTCCGCCATCATCTCCGCGCCGACGAACTGGCTGAACATCGCGACTCCGAACCGCTCCTGGACGCTGGCTGGAAAGGGGCCGCCGAGCCCCGCCTGCATCGCAAGGGTCACGGGCGTGCCCATCGGCACGCGAGTCATCGATTCGACGCCGGCGGCGATCACCACGTCCTGGGTGCCGCTCATCACCGCCTGCGCGGCGAAGTGGACCGACTGCTGCGACGAGCCGCACTGGCGGTCGATGGTGACCGCCGGGACGCTCTGCGGAAGCTTGCTGGCGAGCACGGCGTTGCGGCCGACGTGGAAGGCCTGCTCGCCGGCCTGGCCGACGCAGCCCATCACGACGTCCTCGACCGCGGCCGGATCGATCCCGCTGCGCTCCACGAGCGCGTTCAGCACCTGGGCGGCCATGTCGACGGGATGCCAGTCCTTGAGCGCGCCGCCCCGGCGGCCGCCGGCGGTACGCACCGCCTCGACGATATAGGCCTCGGCCATTGTCGCTCCTCGAGTTGACTTCGGCTCGCGATACGAAGCCGGGACGGGATGGGCAACCGGCGCGAACGAGCCGGCGGAGCGGAGTTCTGAAGCGCGAGGCCAAGTTAATCCCGCCCTGCTTGTAGTGCCGCAGCGGGACGGCCCTGAAATTTACCATGACAGGCGCGTGCAAAGATGATGAGCGCTCCGGTCCGGGCGATCTGTTCCTGTGCCCGGCCCAGACAGGAGAGTACGATGCTGCGACCGATGATCGAAAAACGCGGCGAGCATTTCCCGCACGACCCGGCCCGGCGCGGCTATAGCGCCGTCTACCGCCACAACGAAACCAACCATTGCCCCGGCTGTGGACGCACTCACTGGTATGTTGGGCGGGTCTCGGCCGAATGCGGCTTTTGCGCCACCGCGCTGCCGCTCCAGGAGGTCGAATATTCCTGGGGCGGAACCCAGAGCACCTGGCGCGGAAGGGGCGCGCTCCGCCCCGCCTGAGCTTCCGCCGGCGCTGCTGGCGGCGAGCGCGCTGGATCGACCGGCGGGGAGCCGCTATTGCAGGCGCTCAGGAGAGCGGCGGCAATGGCGAACAACCCTTTCACCCGGCACCCCAGCGAGGTCGGCGAAACCTATTTCGAGCATATGGCTGTCGCGGGCCGCGTCGGCTTCAGTATGGCCGGGGGCGCGCTCGCCTGCTTCGTCCACGCGCTCTTCCCCTTCCTGTGCGCGCGCACCGCCAGCGGGACCATCGACCGGCTTCACCGGCAGATCCACAAACGGGTCGAGGCGCCCAACTGGGAACGCCACCCGATCATCTAGGACGGCACTGCGCCGCCCTTTTCAGAACGACAGCTTGACGCCCATGCCGGCGATGCCGCGGTCGCGCAGCCGTATATCAGTGGGGCTGCGATCGGTTTCGACGTGTGTGCGCGGGCGGGCGATCTCGAGCACCGAGAATCGGCCGATGCCGAGCTCGACATTCTCGGCGAGCGGAACGGCGCCGACCATCTCGCTGGCCGCGGGCCGCGGGCCGGGGTCGGGCAGGAACGGCTCGCGGTGGAGCTTGGCCTCGGCAATCGCGGCGGAAGGGATAGGCGGAAGCACCGCGCGCCGGGCGCGCTGCGCCTCGGCCTGGCCGGCGGGCAGGATCAGCAAGACTGCCGCCGATGCGGCCAAGAACGAACGCCTCAACATCACGACCCCCTGTGGTCGAACCTGCCGATAAAGCGCCTGCGGTTCGGCTTTGGTTCCGGGGCCGACATCCTCCTCGGCGCAAGTGTCCGCTGGCGGACAGGCGGCGCTGTCCGCCAGCGGACAGCGCCCTGTCTTCAGCTGCGTCAGCTCTTTGAAAACACGAGGTCTTTCGCTGCTACGTTCGTGGCATGAAATGTGCACCTTTCCGGAACGTGGGCGCCCGGAGGTGATTGCGTGAAGAAGAGAATGCGTGTGTGTACCGCTCTGGCGGGCGGATTGCTGTGGCTCGCCGCGCCGGCCGGGGCGCTCGCCCAGGAGGCGGCGCCGAGCGGCCGGATCGTGTACGAGGCCGACTATTTCCGCGGCTTCGCCCCGTCCAACGCCCTCGACATCGTCCAGCGGGTACCCGGCTTCACCCTCGACGTGGGCTCGCAGGAGGTGCGCGGCTTCGGTCAGGCCGCGGGAAACGTCGTCATCAACGGCGCCCGCCCGAGCTCGAAGAGCGATACGCTCGACACCATTCTCGCGCGCATACCCGCCAGCCGGGTGCTTCGAGTCGAGGTCGGACCGGGCGATCTGTTCGGCGCCGAATATTCGGGCCGCCCGCAGGTGCTGAACCTGGTGCTAAACTCGACCGGCGGCCTTGCCGGCACCGTCGATGCGACCGCGCGGCGCGACTTCAGCGGCCAGGTCACGCCCGAAGCGAACGTCTCAGCGCTGCTCCGCCGCGGACGCTCCACCTTCAACGTGTCGGGCGGCTACAACAACCGCCACGGGCCCGAGGAAGGCACCGACACCATCGTCAGCCTGCCCGACGAGACTTTGCTCGAATTCCGCCGCAAATATAACGACGTGCGCAACCATGAAGGCTTCGTCTCCGGCTCGTGGGAGCTGGCGGGCGCCGACAATCGCGGCGTCCATTTGAACTTCCGCGCCTCGCGCGGCCGCTTCCTGCTGGAGCAGGCCAATGCCGTCTTCCCCAGCGACGGCCCCGACCGCAACGACGCGCTCCTGCAGGATTACCACAACCGCGACTTCGAGGT
>DASZEO010000061.1:0-2870 GCA_035940755.1 Allosphingosinicella sp.
GTGCTGATGGACGCGCCGCCCGAGCATGAGGATATCGGGCCGTTCCTTACCGTGGCGGGGCACCTGCTCGACCGCGGCTTTTCGCCGCCGCGTCCGCTCGGCATAGACCGGAACAAGGGCCTGCTGCTGCTCGAGGATTTCGGCGACGACCGGGTCGGCCCGCTGCTCCAGCGCGAGCCCAGTCGCGAGCGCGAGATCTATGAGAAAGCGGTCGACCTGCTCGCGCGCCTGGCCGCCCAGCCCGCGCCGCCCGATCTGCCGCCCTACGACGACGCGGCCATGACCCGCGAAGTCGCGCTGTTCACCGAATGGCATCTGCCGGCGCTAAGCCTGGAAGTTAACGAGTCGGGATATTTAGCCGCGTGGAGAGAGGCTTGGGAGGATGTTCTCAGGATCGTCCAGAACAATCCGGTGCTCGTGCTGCGCGATTACCATGCCGACAATCTGATGGTGCTGCCGGACCGAAGCGACCTCGGGCTCCTCGATTTCCAAGACGCGCTTGCCGGTCACGCCGCCTACGATCTGGTGTCGCTGCTCCAGGATGCGCGCCGCGACGTCTCGCCCGAGCTGGAGGAGGCGATGATCGAGCGCTACTGCGCCGCCGCCAACGTCGCCGATCCCGACCTCTTCCGCGCGCATTACGAGGTGCTGGGGGCGCAGCGGAACATCAAGATCGTCGGCATCTTCACCCGCCTGTGGCGACGCGACGGCAAGAGCCATTACCTGCCGCTGCAGCCGCGCGTCTGGGCCTATGTCGAGCGCAACCTCGCTCATCCCGCGCTTGCGCCGGTGCGCGCCTGGTTCGACGCCAACGTGCCCTCGGAGCGCCGCACCGCCGCCGCGGCTTCGGGCCGAGAGGCGGTCGCTTGAGCCGCTACAGCAAGCCGCTGGCGCTCCGCCCGAGCCCCGCCGAAGCGGTGCCGGAGGTGGCGATGGTGATGGCCGCCGGGCTCGGCAAAAGGATGCGCCCGCTCACCGCCACCCGGCCCAAGCCGCTCATCCAGGTCGCGGGCAAGGCGCTCATCGACCACGCGCTTGAGCGGCTTCGCGCGGCGGGCGTGCGCAAGGCCGTGGTCAACGTCCATTACCTCCCCGACTCGGTCGAGGCGCATTTGGCCAACGGCGTTGGCGGCCTCGATATCGCGATATCGGACGAGCGGGCGCAATTGCTCGAAACCGGTGGCGGGCTGGTCAAGGCGCTGCCGCTTATCGAGGCCGACCCGTTCCTGGTCGTCAATTCCGACAATCTTTGGATCGACGGGCCCGTCGATTCGCTGAGGCTGCTCGCCTCCGCCTGGGACGAGGCGCGGATGGACGCATTGCTCCTGCTCGTGCCGCTGGCCCGCGCCCACTGCCACAACGGCCGCGGCGACTTCCACATGAGCGCGACCGGAGCGCTCAGCCGGCGCAAGCCCAGGGGCGTCGCACCGTTCGTTTATACCGGCATCCAGATGGTCTCGAAGCGGCTGTTCGACGGGGAGATGCCGGTCGGGCCGTTCTCGACCAACCTGCTGTGGGACCGGGCGATCGAGGAGGGGCGCTGCTTCGGCGCCGTCCACCAGGGGCTCTGGTTCGACATCGGCCGGCCCGAGAACATCCGCAAAGCCGAAGAGATATTGTCGGCCCACTGATTCCTTCTAGTCTCGACTTCGTGCACCCCGCCGTCTTCACCGTCCCGCCGCATCGCGCCTTCGCGGACGCGCTCGCCGCCGGGCTGGCGGCGCGGTTCGGGCGCGACCCGACCGGTCTTGCCCGCGGTATCGTGCTCGTTCCCAACAACCGCGCGGCGCGGGCGGTGCAGGACGCCTTCGTCCGCCGCTCCGGAGGCGGGCTGCTGCTGCCGCGGCTGGTGCCGGTCGGCGATCCGGAACTGGACGAAAGGATCGGCGGCCTGTTCGACCCGCTCGACGCGCCGGAGCCGGTGCCGCCGGCGGTCGAGCCGCTCGAGCGGCTGATGTTGCTGGCACGCCTGATCCAGCGCCATCAGGGGAGCGAGGCGGCCGAGGCGCTTCGGCTGGCCGAGGATTTGGCGCGTACACTCGACCAGCTGCTGATCGAGGAGGTGGACCCGGAGCGCCTCGCCGGCTTCGCCCTGGAGCAGCCCGAGCTTTCGCTTCACTGGCAGAAGTCGCTCGACCAGCTGCGCCTCATCCTGTCCGATTGGCCCAAGCTGCTGGCGGCGCGCGGACGGATCGATCTCGCCGAGCGCCGCAACCACCTGCTGACGGCGGTCGCCCGGCGCTGGCGGGATCGTCCGCCGCCGGGCTTCGTGTGCGCAGGCGGAGTCACCACCGCCGCCCCCGCCGTCGCCCGGCTGCTTCGGACAGTGGCCCGGCTACCCGAGGGCATCGTGGTGCTGCCGGCGCTCGACGTGGAGATGCCGGAGGAGGAGTGGGCCTCGCTCGGCCCGCACGAGCCCGACGATGTCACGGGCCGCCGCCGCCCGTCGATAGAGACTCACCCCCAATTCCACCTCAAGCTGCTGCTGGACCGGATCGGCGTCGGGCGTGGGGAGGTCCAGCGCTGGCGCTGGGGTGGCGGGCGCGACGCTCCGGCGGCGCGCAGCCGGGCCATTGCCCACGCCATGGCGCCGCCCGAGTTCACGCGCAAATGGGAGGCGCTGCCGCCGCGTGAGCGGCGCCTCACCGGCATCCGCGCGCTCGAGCTGGCAGATCCGGGCGAAGAGGCGCAGGCGATCGCGCTTGCGCTGCGCGAGGCGCTGGAGGAGCCCGGCCGAACCGCGGCGCTGGTCACTCCGGACCGGATGCTGGCGCGGCGGGTTTCGGCGCACCTTCGGCGCTGGGGCATCGAAGCCGACGACAGCGCGGGGCGGCCGCTGTCGCAGACTCCGCCCGGCACCTTCCTGCTCG
>DASZEO010000062.1:0-2778 GCA_035940755.1 Allosphingosinicella sp.
ACCAGCGCGGCGGGCAGCTGGTCGGGCCGGTCGCTCAGCAGATCGTGCCCGCCATGCTCGAGCGGGATGTAGCAGGCACGCCCACATTCGGTGGCGAGGCTGATGCCGACCAGCTTGGCGGTGACGCAGTCGCGGCCGTCGGTCTCCGTGTCTACCGCGACCAGCCCCTTGGCGGAGGCTTCCGCGATCCAGCGGTCGAGCGCCGCCTCCTCGATCACCGTCTCATAGGCCGAGCGGTCGATCTTCGGCTCGGGCCGCACCTCGCGCTGGGTCGGAACGTGCGACGGCGCCGGCGCCGAGGCCATTTGCTGCGCGCCGAGCCTCGCAAGGAGGGTGCGGAAGCCCTGCTCCTCGAGGAAGGCCTGAAGCGGCTCCTTCGGAATGCCCTGGATCGCCAGCTCGTCGAGCGGCTGCGGCAAGGGGGCGTCGCAGACCAGCCGGACCAGCTCGCGCGACATCCGGGCCGCTTCCGCATGCTCGATCAGGTTTTGCTTGAGCTTGGGCTTGGCGATCTCGTCGACATGGGCGAGCACACCCTCGACGTCGCCATATTGCTGGATCAGCTGCGAGGCCGTCTTGGGACCGACGCCGGGCACGCCGGGGACGTTGTCGACGCTGTCGCCCATCAGCGCCAGCACGTCGCCGAGCTGCTCGGGCGGGACTCCGAACTTCTCGATCACATAGTCGCGGTCGATGCGCCGGTCGTTCATCGTGTCGAGCATGTCGAGGCCCGGCTCGATCAGCTGCATCAGATCCTTGTCGCTGCTGACGATGGTGACCTTCCACCCCTTCTCAAGCGCCGCCTTCGAATAGCAGGCGATGATGTCGTCGGCTTCGAGCCCGTCCTGCTCCAGGCAGGGGATCGAGAAGGCGCGGGTGGCGTCGCGGATCAGCGGGAATTGCGGCACCAGCTCGGGCGGCGGCGGCGGGCGGTTGGCCTTGTAGCCGTCGTACATCTGGTTGCGGAACGTGCTCTCGGACGCGTCGAGGATGACGGCAAGGTGGGTCGGGCCGTCCTGGCGGTTGAGGCCGTCGGCGAGCTTCCAGAGCATCGTCGTGTAGCCGTAGACGGCGCCCACGTTGAGCCCGTGCCGGTTGGTCAGCGGCGGCAGCCGGTGGAAGGCGCGAAAGATATAGCTGGAGCCGTCGACGAGGTAGAGATGCGGGGAAGGCATGGGCCGGATGTAGCCCAATCAAAGGTTGAAACAACCGGGTTTCGGCCGCAAGCGGGGCGCGCAACGCGGAGACGGCCGCTTGGAAGACATCAATTTCGCGCTGCTCGGCCTGCTGCTGTTCGTCGCCTCACTGGTCGCGATGATCACGCGCCGGCTGAACCTTCCATACAGCGTCGGGCTGGTGGCCGCGGGCATCGGCCTCGCTTTGGTGCCCGGCGGGATCAACCTCGAGCTGACGCCGCAGCTGGTCTTCACCGTCCTGCTCCCTCCCCTGATCTTCGAGGCGGCGATCCAGATCCCGTGGCGGCCGTTCCGGCGCGAGCTGCCCTTGCTGCTGCTGCTCGCCACCCTGGGCGTCGCGCTGGCGGCGGCGGCGATGGCGGCGGGGATGCATTACCTGGTCGGCTGGTCGTGGCTCGGCGCCGCCTTCTTCGGCGTGCTGATGGCCGCGACGGACCCGGTGTCGGTGATCGCCCTGTTCAAGCACGTTAAAGTGGACCGGCGGCTCCACCTGCTGATCGAAGCGGAGAGCCTGCTCAACGACGGCGCCGCGGCGGTGGCCTTCGTCATCCTGGTCGGGATTGCCGGCGGCGCCACCCCGGAGCCGCTCGCCGTGGGTGGCCGCCTGCTGCTGACCGTCGCCGGCGGGCTCGGCTGCGGCGCTTTGGTCGCCGTGCCGCTGCTGATCCTCGCCGGGCGCACCAACGACCGCCTGGTCGAGATCACGCTGACGACGCTGGCGGCGTTCGGCTCGTTCCTGCTGGCCGAGCATTTCCATCTGTCGGGCGTGCTGGCGGCGCTGACCGCGGGGCTTCTCGTCGGCAATGTCGGGTCGATGGGCTCGATCTCCGACGACGGGCGGCCGGCGGTGCAGTCCTTCTGGGAATATATCGCCTTCCTCGTGAACTCCTTCGTCTTCATCCTGATCGGCAGCCACGAAGCGTCTATCTCCGTCGGACCTATTCTGAAGGCGACGCTCGCGGCGCTGGTGCTGGCGATGGTCGGCCGCGCCGCCGCCGTCTATCCGATCGTGCTGCTCTTCCGCCGCTCGAGCATGTCGGTTCCGGTGCCGTATCAGCATGTGCTGTGGTGGGGCGGCCTTCGCGGCGCGCTGGCGCTGGCGCTGGCGCTGGCGCTCCCCGCCACCGTCACCGAGCGCGACGACATCATCACGGTATCGCTCGCCGTCGTCGCTTTCTCGGTGTTCGTGCAGGGGCTGACGATGGCGCCCTTCATCCGCCGCCTCGGCCTGATCCGCCGCGACGCCGCCGAACCGGAGGTCAGGCCCCGTTAAAGTGCAACCGGATACGGGAGGGCCGATGAACCGCCGACACTTCCTTCTCGCCGGCCTCGCCTTCGGCCTTGCCGCCTGCAACTCCTCCCTGGTCGAGGCGGCGCCGCGCTTCGAGCCGACGCGCTTTTCGGTGCAGGTGCGCGGCGAAGGCCCGGACGTCATCCTGATCCCCGGCCTGACCTCGGGCCGCCAGGTATGGAACGCCACCGTCAATGCGGTGCCCGGCTATCGCTACCACCTGATCCAGGTCGCCGGCTTCGCGGGCGAAGCGGCGCGCGGCAACGCCCAGGGGCCGATGGTGGCGCCGCT
>DASZEO010000063.1:0-1857 GCA_035940755.1 Allosphingosinicella sp.
GCTGGCCATCCCAGTCGTGCTGTTCCTGTTCTGGAACCTGATGAACTCGGCGGCATCCGAGCCCGGCTCCGGCATCGTCGGGTACCTCATCGCGCTGCCGCTGATGGGCAAGATCCTGTTCGGCACCTTCCTGCTCGGCGTCCCCGCCATCCTGATCTGGTCCTATCTCAAAGGCACGCGCCAGGAGTTCCAGATGATGGTCTGCGCGATCGTGCTGATCATCTTCAACGTCGTCTTCTGGACGCTGTTCGAACAGGCGGGCTCGTCCCTGACCCTCTTCGCCGACCGCAACACCGACCTCGCGCTGGCCTGGACGGGGCCGCTCTTCTCTATGTTCCGATCCGTGCCGGTCACTTACTATCTCGTTGCCGCCGCGCTCGCGTTCGGCCTCGCCTGGTTCGCCTGGTGGTTCTTCGCCAACGGCGAGGATGCGGCCACGAAGCGCACCATGGGCATCGGCTTCCTGGTGGTCGCGGTGCTCGCCACGGCCGGCCTCGTTTATGCCAAGAACGGGCTCATCAACCAGCCGGTCTACGTCATGCCCGCCGGGCAGACGCAGATCTTCAACGCCTTGTTCATCGTCATCCTCGCGCCGCTGTTCAGCGTGCTTTGGAACGCCATGGCGAAGCGCGGCATCGAGCCCTCCATCCCGATCAAGTTTTCGATCGCGCTGATGGGCGTCGGCGCGGGCTTCCTGTTCCTGGTGTGGGGCAGCAATTTCGCCGGCTCCGACTTCAAGGTCGGGCTGGTCTGGCTTGCCGGCCTCTATTTGATCCATTCGGTGGCCGAGCTGTGCATCTCGCCGGTCGGGCTGTCGATGATCACCAAGCTGTCCATCGCCCGCATCGTCGGCATGATGATGGGCGTGTGGTTCCTCTCGATCTCGGTCGCTCAATACGTCGCCGGCGTGGTGGCCCAGGTCGCCAGCGTGGAGACGGTCGGCGGCCAGGTGACCAACCTGCAGGTCAGCCTGAACACCTATACCGGCGTGTTCTGGAAGATCGGCATGATCTCGGTCGGCATCGGCCTCCTCCTTCTCATCGTCTCCCCGCTCCTCAAGAGGTGGATGCATGGCGTCAAATAGCGTGCGCTGCGCGCTGCTCGGCATGTTTGCGGCGGCCGCGCTGGCCGCATGCGCAACCAACCGCAGCGACGCCCAGCCCGCGCAGGCCAAGGCGGCAGCGCCGCGCTACACGCCGCCCGACGATCCCTACCCCTCCACCTATCGCCCCTACGCCGGCGTCCCGACGGCGATCACCGGCGCCACTATCTATGACGGCGAGGGCGGCCGGATCGACAACGGCACAATCGTCATGGTCGAGGGCCGCATCCAGGCGATGGGCGGCGCCGACACGCCCATTCCCGAAGGCGCGACCCGGATCGACGGCGCCGGCCTATGGGTGACCCCCGGCGTCATCGACGTGCACAGCCACCTCGGCGACTATCCCAGCCCGGGAGTAGAGGCCCATTCCGACGGCAACGAGGCGACCAGCCCCGTGCGCCCGGAAGTGTGGGCCGAGCACAGCGTCTGGCCGCAGGATCCCGGCTTCTCGCGCGCCCTCGCCAATGGCGGCGTGACGACTTTGCAGGTCCTGCCCGGCTCAGCCAACCTGTTCGGCGGCCGCGGCGTCACTCTGCGCAACGTGCCGGCGCGCACCGTCCAGGCGATGCGTTTCCCCGGCGCCCCCCGCGGCCTCAAGATGGCCTGCGGCGAGAACCCGAAGCGCGTTTATGGCGGGCGCAATCAGATGCCGGCGACGCGGATGGGCAATGTCGCGCTGATGCGCCAGACCTGGCAGCGCGCGGTCGAATATCGCGAGCGGCGCGCCCGCGACGCCAGCACGCCGCGCGACTTCG
>DASZEO010000064.1:0-2011 GCA_035940755.1 Allosphingosinicella sp.
ACGTTGGGCTTGGCCGTGTAGCCGAGGAAGGCGTCGGGGCGGATTTGCTTCAGCAGCTTGTGGTAGCGGGCGAACAGGGCGAGGTCGCGAAGCGGCGAGACTCCGAGGCTGTCGATGGCGATCGGCACGTGCTCGACGCCCAGCGCCTCGAAGCGGGGGCTGTATCGGTCCTCCGGGGAGAGGGCGACGACCCGCCAGCCGCGCCCCTGGAGCGCCCGGATCAGGCCCAGCCGGAAGTTGAGGATGTTCCACGACGCGTTGATCGAAATGACGACGGTGCGGCTCATCGGCTCTCGCTGAGCATCGCCGCGGCGGCGAAGGCAAGGGCTTTTCCGCGGCTCGGCGCTGGACTGGCCAAGGGAGCTTTCTATGCTAAGCGGCCGCGCTGCGGGGGTTTCCCTCCCGCGCCCTTGGAAAGGTGAGCGGGCCAGACGTGAAGAATTTCGCCCTCATCGGCGCCGCCGGCTACATCGCGCCCCGCCACATGGAGGCGATCCAGGCGACCGGCAATCGCCTGGTCGCCGCGCTCGACCCGAGCGACAGCGTCGGGGTCATCGACCGCTATTTCCCGCAAAGCGCCTTCTTCACCCAATTCGAGCGGTTCGACCGGCATATCGACAAGCTTCGCCGGGCGGGGGGCGAGGAGAAGGTGGACTGGGTCGCGATCTGCTCTCCCAACTACCTCCACGATTCCCACATCCGCTTCGCCCTTCGCTCCGGCGCCGACGCGATTTGCGAAAAGCCGCTGGTGCTGAACCCGTGGAACGTCGACGGGCTGATCGAGGCCGAAGCCTCGTCGGGCCGGCGCGTGAGCACGATCCTGCAGCTGCGCCTCCATCCCGAGATCGCCGCGTTGCAGGACCGGGTGGCCGCGGAGCCGGCGGGGCGCGGCAAGCACGAGGTCGACCTCACCTACGTCACCGCCCGCGGCCGCTGGTACGCTTATTCGTGGAAGGGGGACGAGAAGAAATCCGGGGGCATCGCGACCAATATCGGCGTGCATTTCTTCGACATGCTCCACTTCCTGTTCGGGGCGCTTCAGGAGAGCCGGGTGCACCTTTACGAGCCGACTCGCGCCGGCGGCTTTCTCGAATATGAGCGGGCGCGCGTGCGCTGGTTCCTGTCGGTCGAAGCCGACGACCTGCCGCCCGCAGCGCAGGCAGGGGGACAGCGGACGTTCCGCTCGATCGCCGTCGACGGCGCCGAGATCGAATTCTCCGGCGGCTTCGCCGATCTCCACACGCGAAGCTACGAACGGATCCTCGCCGGCGAAGGGTTCGGGCTCGAGACCAGCCGCTGCGCGATCGAGACCGTCGCGACGATCCGCACCGCCACCCCCACCGGCACGCTCGGCGACACCCACCCGCTCGCGGCGGCCCGCTCACGCTGATGGGCTATTTCCGCCACGACAGCGCGATCGTCGACGACGGGGCCGTGATCGGCGCCGGAAGCCGCGTGTGGCATTTCGTCCACGTCTGCGCCGGCGCCCGCGTCGGTCGCGACGTGGTGCTCGGCCAGAACGTCTATGTCGGCGGCGGCGCCGTCATCGGCGACGGCTGCAAGGTCCAGAACAACGTCTCGGTCTATGACGGCGTCCTGCTCGAGGAGGGCGTGTTCGTTGGCCCCAGCGCCGTCTTCACCAACGTCCGCAACCCGCGCGCCGGCGTCGAGCGCAAGTCGGAATTTCGCCAGACCCGCGTGCGCGCCGGCGCCACGCTCGGCGCCAATTGCACGATCGTGTGCGGCGTGACGATCGGCCGCTTCGCCTTCGTCGGCGCCGGGGCGGTCGTGACCCGCGACGTGGCGGACCACGCGCTGGTGGCCGGCGTCCCGGCCCGCCAGGCGGGCTGGATGAGCCGCCACGGCGAGCCGCTCGACCTGCCGCTGGACGGGGCCGGGGAGGCCGCCTGCCCCGCCACCGGCGAGCGCTACGTGCTGGAGTCCGGCACCTGCCGGATGCTCGAACCATGATCCCGTTCGCCGACCTTGGCGCGCAATATGCGGCGCTGAA
>DASZEO010000065.1:0-1911 GCA_035940755.1 Allosphingosinicella sp.
GGAGCGGCTCGGTCTGGCCCGAGCGGACCTTCTCGCGGTGGGCGACGGCGCCAACGACATTCCGATGCTCCTGGAGGCGGGGCTCGGCATCGCCTATCGCGCCAAGCCGGCGGTGGCCGCCGCCGCCGATGCTCGGGTCGAGGTGAACGACCTGACGGCCTTGCTCTATCTCCAGGGCTATCCGCGCAGCGCCTGGTGCGAGGATTAGCCGGCGGGACGGCTCATGTCCGCGGCGATGGCGGCCAGCGCGAAGGCGACGGACTCCGCGTTGCACGGAAACGCCAGGACTATTCCGCTGTCGCTCACCGCCTCGACCCGCCCGAGGATAGCGCCCGCTTCAGGGTGGCGAAGCTCGACCTCCGTCCCGATCGCCGGGCGCAGGCCGGTTTCTACATAGGCGCGGGTGGCGGAAACCTCCCGGAGCGCGGCCGGGGCGGCGGTGTCGGCGACGAGCACGCACATGCGGCGGCGCCGCCAGCGCGACGCCATCGTGCCCGTGTCGAGGTTGCGAACCGCTCCCATCTGAGCCTCCCCTGGTCCGGGAACGCTCTAACCGCTCGCGGAAAAAATTCCGTTAAGCGCGCCGGCTCAGGGCGCGACGGGGAAGCAGGCCTGGCGCGCGGCGGCGCAGGCGCGTTCGGCGGCGGCGCGGCTGGCGAGCGGCCCGGCCTGAAGCCGGATGACGGCGCCGGCGCGGACGTAGAACGGCTGCAGCCCGCCCAGGCGACCAGCGACCTGGCTCCACGCCCGGCGCGCATTGGCGTCGGTGCTGAAGGCGCCGAGCTGAACCCGCCAGCGCCCGCCCGATGAGGCCAGCGCCGGTACGGCCGGGGCCGGGCGCGTCGCCGGCGGGGCAGGGCGCGAGGGCGGCGGGGCCGGACGATCGGTCGCGACCGAGGAAGGCGGGACGTTGGTGCCGGCGATCCGCGGCGGCGGAGGCGCGGGCGGCGCGGTGACGGCGACAACCGGCGGCGGCGTGTTTGACGCGACCTGCACCGGCGCCGTGCGCGCCATCTCCTGCGCCAGCTCGGTGCCGCGGGCGCGGTCCTGCGGCGTCAGATGCTGCTCCATCTCGCGCAGGCGGCTCTGCGCGTAAGGCAGGCCCTGGGCGGCGGCGCGGCTGATGAAGGCGTAAGCCCGGGGCCAGTCGACCGGGACCAGATCGCCGTTGAACAGCGCCGTGCCGTAGACATATTGAGCGCGCGCATCGCCCGCTTCGGCGGCCCGGCGGATCAGCGGCATGGCTTCCTCGCGTCGGCCGTTCTGGAACAATATGAGGCCGTACATCGCGCTCGCCTCGACGTGGCCGGAGCGCGCGGCGCGGCTATAAAGCTGCTCGGCCATGTTCATGTTCTGAGGGACGCCGCGGCCGAGCCGGTAGGCGTGGCCGAGGTTGAACTGGGCGTCGGCGTCGCCGCGGTCGGCGAGCGGCCGCCAGATCCGCACCGCTTCCTCGTAGCGGCCCGCCTGCCAGGCGCTGATCCCCTGCAGAGCGGTTTGCGCCATCAGGGGCACGCTCGGCGCGGCGAATGCGACGGCGGCGGCCGTCAGCCAAAAGCCTCGGTTCGACATGGCCAGAATACTCCCCACCGGATACGCGTCGCCATCGTCCTAAACGGCGACTGCTTAACGCGCCCTTAGCATAAGAATCAGTAGCTTGCCCACTCGGCAGAGGCGCCCGATCCGCCCCGCCCCGGGACGCCTCCCGTTAACCAGATTTTAGCTTCAACCGGTCAAACCGGTGGGGAGCGTGGGAGCTAAGGGAAATTCGATGCGCGTATTGGCACTGTCTTCGCAGAAAGGCGGATCGGGCAAGACGACCCTGTCCGGCCATCTCGCCGTGCAGGCGCAGCGCGCCGGCTACGGCCCCGTCTGCCTCATCGACATCGATCCGCAAGGGTCGCTCGCCGA
>DASZEO010000066.1:0-6846 GCA_035940755.1 Allosphingosinicella sp.
TGAGGGTGCGGGCGTAGCCGAGGATGTTGTGGTGCGCGGTGGGGATACGGGCGGCGCCGGCGTTGAGATACTGCCCTTCCGAGAACTCGCAGATCTGGTCGGGCCGCCCGTTCTGGACGACGCGGTCGCCGCCGCGCACCGTCCACACCCGACCGCCGATCCGGTCGCGCGCCTCCAGCACCGTGACGTCCCAGCCCGCCCGCCTGAGCTCGTAGGCGGAGACGAGGCCGGCGATTCCGGCGCCGAGGATCACAACCTTGCGCCCCCGCCCGGAAGCCGGGGGCAGCGCGAACGCCTCGGCCGACGCCGGCGGCGCGTTGAGCAGCCCCATCGCCTCCATTCCGAGATAGACGGCGCTGTAGCCGCCGGCGGCGCCGAGCCGCTCGAGAAATCCCCTGCGCGTAAGCCCCATTTCGCCCCCCTATCGCGCCGCCGCAGTTACCTCGATCTCCACGAGCCAGCCCGGATCGACCAGCCCGGCCACCTGCATGGTCGAGCGCGCCGGCCGGTTCGGCTGCACGCCGGTTCCGAAAAACTCGCGATAGGCGGTCATCATTGCGGCGAAATCCATCCGCGGCTGCCCGGGCGGCGCGACGAGGAAGACGCGCATCATCACCACGTCACCCAGGGTGAGACCGTGCTGGCGCAGCTGCGCCTCGATCTTGCGCAGCACCGAACGGGTCTGGGTAACGGTGTCGCCGTAGCGCTGCACCGACCCCTGCGGCGCGGCTGGGTCGGCGACATCGGGAACGGTGCCGCTGACGTAGACGAGGCGGCTTCCCGCCGGCACTTCGACCGAGGCCGAGATTGGCGCTTCCGGAGCGCCGAGGCGGCGCACGTCCTGCGCCTGAGCGGCACAGCCGGCGACCAAGACGGCGGCGACCAACAGCGCGTGGCGCATAAGCGGCGGCTCCCCTGTTGTGCGCAGGCTATCCGGCTTTTGCGGCTGCGTCAGCTTCCTTCTGCCAAACCGCCGCCGCCTTCGACGAAAGCGCAGTCGACTCCTCGGCGCGAAGCGCCAGCGGAATTCACCCGCGCAGCCGCTCGGCGTGCCAGGCGAGGTGGTCGGCCATGAAGGTCGAGATGAAATAATAGCTGTGGTCGTAGCCGGGCTGCATCCGCAGCTCGAGCGGAATGCCCGCCGCTCGGCACGCGGCCTGCAGCAGCTGCGGCCTCAATTCCTTTTCGAGGAAATTGTCCCCCGTGCCCTGGTCGACGAGCAGCTCGGGAAGGCGGGCACCGTCCTCGATCAGGGCGACAGCATCATGGCCACGCCAGGCGCCGCGGTCCGGCCCGAGATAGCCGCCCAGCGCCTTCTCGCCCCACGGCACCTGGCTGGGCGCGACGATCGGGGCGAAGGCGGAGACGCTTCGGTAGCCGCCGGGGTTGCGCAACGCGACGGTGAGCGCGCCGTGGCCGCCCATCGAATGGCCGGTAATCCCCTGCCGGTCGAGGTCGACCGGAAACGCCGAGGCGACGACCCGCGGCAGCTCGTCGGTGACGTAGCTGTACATCCGGTAGTGGGTCGAGAACGGCGCCTCCGTCGCATCGACATAGAAGCCGGCCCCCTGGCCGAAATCGTAGGCAGGATCGTCCGGCACGTGCTCGCCGCGCGGGCTGGTGTCGGGGGCGACGAAGATCAGCCCAAGCTCGGCGCAGGCGCGCCGATATTCGCCTTTCTCGGTGACGTTCCCGTGAGTGCAGGTGAGGCCCGACAAGTACCAGACGACGGGACATCGCGCTCCGTCATGCGCCGCAGGAGGCACGAACACGGAGAAAATCATGTCGGTGCCGGTAGCCGCGCTGGCGTGCTTCACCACGTGTTGGGTGCCGCCGTGGGAACGGGCGACGGTGACGGTGTCGAGGGTCATTGGCTGCCTTTCGTACCCCGCCTCAGCCGATCTTGAGCTTGAGCTGGACGATGGCGGCGCTGACGCCGTTCAGTTCCTTGAAGACGAGGCTGTGGCGGCCGTCCATCTGCGCCGCAAAGCTGAACCGGTCCGACTGGAAATCGGTCGCCCCGGAGGATGAGACGAACATCGGCAGGTGGTCGAGCGCCGGATCGTCAGGGCTCGCGAACACGATGTCGAAATCCGTGAACGTGCCGGACGGCAGCGCCACCTTGACCGTGCCTTTCACGGTCTGCCCGGCGCGAAGGTCCAGCGCGATCGTGTGGCTCCGTTTCGCCGGCACCGTGAAGTGCGCTGTATCCGCCGCCGCAGTCGCCGGGCGCCTGGCGGCGGGGGAGGATCGTCGAGCCTTGACGACCAGCTCCGCTTCCGGCTGCTCGCCCTGTTGAAGCTCAATCGAGCCGGAGGCGGCCGCGGGCGGCCCCTCTCCGTGATTGAAGTTCGGCGTCACCCGCCGCGGCCTTGGTTCGGTCTCCAATCCAGCACGCGCCGCCTTGTCGTCGAAGCTGGCGAAGGGCAGGCCCTCGGCTTCTCTCGTCCGTGCCTGGATCCAGTCATAGTGCCGCCAGGTCAGCAGAACGAGGATGTTGGCGCCGCCGCCGCTCCATTCTGCCTTGTGGAAGCCCCAGATGTAGCCGGAGATCGATGTCTCGAACTCCGACCAGATCGGTCCTCCGCTCTGGCCGGCACTCGCGTCGGCGTCATGCTCGCCATAGTCATCCTGTCGCTTCAGCAGCTGCCCCTTGCTCTGCAGCATCTTGAAGGAGCTGAAAATCTTGGGGTTCTGGGCAGTGAAGCCGGTAACGACGATCCTCTCGCACAATGGGACGTCGGGCCGCGGAGCCACGTTGGACCAGCCGGTGCGCTTGCCCAAAGGGGTCGGCAGAAGGATGGCGCCCAAATCGTCGCGAACCCGCTCCTTCAGGTACTCGGGAAAAACGCGGAGCGAGCGCGTGTCGACGGTCACCGTGCCGAAAGGCGTCGAGCCGCAAGTCACGCCGGGTGCAACCACGACCTTGGCCGCCATTCCGCCGTGCACGGGATTGTATAACAAATGGCCGCAGGTGAAGACGGTGCTCGAGCCGAAGATGAAGCCCGTTCCATAAAGCAGGGTCTTGTCGGGCCAGTGCGTCTCCAGCAGACAGATGGAGCTGTAGGGCGGGCGCATCGTATTGGCGATTTCGCGCCGGTCATCGTCTCCGAACACAGTCTCCGGGGCGCCGCCCGCGCCGCCGGCCCGCTTCCTCGCCATGCCGCCCCTCCTCAATAAACGACCACGCTGCGGATGCTCTCGCCGGCGTGCATCAGGTCGAACGCCCGGTTGATGTCCTCGAGCTTCATGGTGTGAGTGATCAGCGGATCGATCGCAATGCGGCCGTCCATGTACCAGTCGACGATGCGCGGCACGTCGGTCCGGCCGCGGGCGCCGCCGAAAGCCGAGCCTTTCCAGACGCGCCCGGTGACGAGCTGGAAGGGGCGGGTGGCAATCTCCCGCCCCGCTTCGGCGACGCCGATGATCGTCGAAACGCCCCAGCCGCGGTGGCAGCATTCGAGCGCGGCGCGCATCACTTCGGTGTTGCCGGTGCAGTCGAAGCTGTAGTCGGCGCCTCCGCCGGTGAGGTCCACCAGCGCCTGGACCAGCTTGTCGGCGCCGATCTCGTTCGGATTGACGAAGTCGGTCATCCCGAATGCTTCGGCCATGGCGCGCTTGGCAGGATTGATGTCGACCCCCACGATCCGCGCCGCCCCGATTAGCTTCGCGCCCTGGATGACGTTGAGGCCGATGCCGCCCAGGCCGAACACGACGACGTTCGATCCCGGCTCGACGCCCGCCGTCCAGATGACGGCTCCGACGCCGGTCGTCACTCCGCAGCCGATATAGCAGATCTTGTCGAACGGCGCGTCCTCGCGGACCTTCGCGACCGCAATCTCGGGCATCACGGTGAAGTTCGAGAAGGTCGAGCAGCCCATATAATGGTAGATGGTCTCGCTCCCGAGCCGGAAGCGGCTGGTGCCGTCCGGCATCACGCCCTTGCCCTGGGTCGCGCGGATGGCGGTGCACAAATTGGTCTTGCGGCTGAGGCACGACTTACATTGCCGGCATTCGGGCGTGTAGAGCGGGATGACATGATCGCCCACGGCGACCGAAGTGACGCCTTCGCCCACCTCGCGGACGATGCCGGCGCCTTCGTGGCCGAGGATCGAGGGGAAAATGCCCTCGCTGTCCTTCCCCTCCAGAGTGTAGGCGTCGGTGTGGCAGATGCCGGTCGCCATGATCTCGACCAGCACCTCCCCCGCCTTCGGCCCGTCGAGGTCGACCTCGTGGATCTCGAGCGGCTGGTTCGGAGCGACGGCGATCGCGGCGCGGGTCTTCATGGGGTGGTCTTCTCCCTGCTCGGCACGGCGCCGCTCTAGCCCAACAGGAAGCGCCTGATCCACTCCCCGACGCGGGCATTGTCGTTGGGGCGGTCGAGCGAAGCGATGGCGGCGTCGGCACCGGCCACGCGCTCGCGGCGGCTGTCGATCAGCGCCTTGGCATAATCGGCGTCGAATTCGGGGTGGAACTGGAACGAGACGGCCGGCTGGTCGCGCCAGGCGAGCGCCGCGTAGGGCGTGAAGATCGACGAGGCGAGCACTTCGGTCTGGGGCGGCTGAAGCACCACCTGGTCTTGGTGCGAGGCCGGGACGGAAATGACCGATGCCTCGTCCATCCACGGCTCGCGCTGCACGACCGGATAGGTGTGCAGCCCCACGCCCCAGCCTTTGGCCGATTTCTCGACGTGGCCGCCAAACGCTTCCGCCATCAGCTGGTGGCCGAAGCAGATGCCGACCAGCTTCGCCCTGCGGCGGGCGCAGCGCAGGAAGCTCGTCGCCTCCTCGATCCACGGCAGCGGCTCGTAGACTCCGGCGGGCGAGCCGGTGATGAGATAAGCATCCTGAGCGGCAGGATCCTCCGGCAGCTCCCCAGCCGTCACGTCGTAGCTGGAATACTCGATCCCGCCGCCGAGCAGCCGCTCGAACATCTCGGGATAGCGCCCAAACCGCGCCGAAAGGTCGCCGGGAGGCGCTCCGGTCTCCAGGATCGCGAGCTTCATGGCCGCGCTTCTAAGCCGCTCCGCAGAGGAGCGGTAGGAGCGTTGATTTGGACTGGGGCGGCACGCGGCGGCGCTCGCGACCGCAATCGCGGCGGTAGCGAGCGCCGGAGTCACCGACGGCATCAGGACGGCATCGCTGCTCACCCTTGTCGGGATCGCAATGCTCGCTAAGCCCTTCGTCGACCGGAGGAGCGCGCCGCCCGTCTTTCCGCGGCGAGTCGCGGAGTGCCGCGATCTCCGCTCAGGCCGCGGTGGCGCGGGGCATCAGCGCATCCGCGTAATCGCTCTCGGCTCGGGCGATCAGCGCGCGGTCGTCGTGGTTCCAGGGGTGGAAGCCGGGCCGGAAGAAGCTCGCCCAGGCGCCGAGGATCTTGCGCAGCATGCCGGGGCGCACCCAGGCGAACCAGAACATCCGCGCCCACGCGCTCGGCCCGGTGATGCCATCCTGGCGAAGCAGCCAGATCGTCCCGAGCGTCCGGTCGACGATGAAATTGCGGGTGACGAACAGCATCACCTTGGCCTTGACCTTCCAGCGCTTGAAGCGCGGCCAGTCGCGCGTGGCGTGGAGCCAGGTGTCGTAGGCGACGCCCTTATGCTCGATCTCCTCGACCGCGTGCCAGCGCCACAGGGCGGCGCTCTCCGCATCGGCCCGGTCCAGGTGGCGAGGCGCGTTGAGCAGCTCGTGGGCGAGGATGGCGGTGAAATGCTCCAGGCACATGGTGGCGGCGAGGTTGACCACCGGGGGGCGCGACTTGGTGATCGACAGGCGCCACTCCACCCGCTCCTCGAGCGGCTTCATGTCGTAGCCCGCCTCATGGGCGCGCCGGTTGAACTGGACGTGCTCGCGGCTGTGCATCACCTCCTGGGTGACGAAGGCCCTGATCTCGCGCTCCAGCTTGGGCGGCGCGCCCTCGCGGAAGGCGCGGACGCTCTCGACGAAATAGGCCTCGCCCTTCGGGAAAGTGGCGGAAAGCGCATTGTAGAAAGCGGTGGCGACGGGGTCGCCGCCCATCCACCAGCGCTCCTGTCTGGTGCCGCGGCCGAAGCGGCGGTCGCGCGGCGTGATCGTCAAGTCTTGAGGTGTAACCGGTGGCGGCATGCTGTATCTCCGAGCCATGGCCGATAGCCTCTACTTACATTTATGTCAATAGTCCGGGAGCGCCTCAGCCCCGGCGAAAGCCGGGCGGCGGCGTTGGAGGCGGCTCGGCGGCTGCTGATCGAGCACGGCCCGCACGCCGTGACCCTGAAGGCGGTGGCGGCCGAGATCGGCAAGACCCACGCCAATTTGCTCCACCATTTCGGGTCGGCGGCCGGCCTCCAGGCGGCGCTTGCGGGCCTGATCAGCGACCGGGTCTGCGCCGGCATCGCCGAGGCGGTCAAGCGCAGCCGCCAGGGCGACGCGGATCCCATCGAAATCGTTGACCGCACCTTCGAGGCGTTCGGCGACGAGGGGGGCGGAGCCTTGGCGGCGTGGATGATCCTGTCGGGCAACCGCGACGCGCTCGATCCGATCCTCGACGCCATCCACGAGCTGGTCGACCAACTCCGCGAGGGCCACGAGGACCGGCCGGTCCAGGAGACGACCTTGTGGCTGGTGCTCGCAGCGGTCGGCGATTCGCTGCTGGGCGAGGCCATGGCGCGCTCGCTCGGCCTGCCGCGGCACAAGGCGCGCGAAGTGGCGCGGCGGCAGTTGCTCGCTTCGACCGGACTGGGCCCGGGGCAGTCATGATACGCCGGTTGCTGAGCTTTCTCCTGCCCCTGCTGGTCTTCGGCTCGGCCGGCGCGGCTGCCGCGCAGCAACCGGAGCCGGTCGCGGACGCGCAGATCGCCCAACGGGTCGA
>DASZEO010000067.1:0-3117 GCA_035940755.1 Allosphingosinicella sp.
CGGCGCGGGCAGCGACATTCTGGTCGGCGGCGCCGGGGCCGACCGGTTCGGCTTCGGCGGCATTCTCAGCGGCTCGTCGAACGTCGACCGCATCGCCGACTTCTCAACGACGGAAGACCGGATCGACCTCGACAATGCGATCTTCACCGGCCTTGCCGCCGGCGCACTTTCCTCGGGAGCGTTTGCCACCGGCACGGCGGCGCTCGATTCCGGCGACCGCATCATCTACGACTCCGGCACCGGCAGCCTCTGGTTCGATCCCGACGGCACCGGCGCCGCGGCGAAGGTGCTGTTCGCCGTGCTGGACAGCAAGCCGGCGCTCGACGCCGGCGACTTCGTCGTTATCTAGCCTCCGCTCCTACCGGTCAGATCAGCCCCGCCAGCGGGCTGGACGGGTCCGCGTAGCGGCGCTGGCCCATGCGGCCGGCGCGGTAGGCGAGGCGGCCGCTTTCGACCGCCAGCTTCATCGCCCGCGCCATCGTCACGGGGTCCTTCGCCTCGGCGATGGCGGTGTTCATGAGGACGCCGTCGCAGCCGAGCTCCATGGCCACTGCCGCGTCGGACGCGGTGCCGACGCCGGCATCGACCAGGACCGGCACTCCGGCGCCCTCGACGATGAGGCGGATCGTCACCCGGTTCTGGATGCCGAGGCCTGAGCCGATCGGCGCCCCCAGCGGCATGATCGCGACCGCGCCGGCTTCCTCCAGCTGCTTCGCCGCGATCGGATCGTCGACGCAATAGACCATCGGCTGGAAACCCCCCTTGACCAGGGTCTCGGTTGCCCGAAGCGTCTCGCGCATGTCGGGGTAGAGGGTTTTCGCCTCCCCCAGCACTTCGAGCTTGACCAGGTCCCACCCGCCCGCTTCGCGCGCGAGCCGCAAGGTGCGGACCGCGTCATCGGCCGTGAAGCAGCCGGCCGTGTTCGGCAGGTAGGTATATTTCTTCGGGTCGATGAAGTCGGTGAGCAAAGGCTGCTTCGGGTCCGAGATGTTGACCCGGCGCACGGCAACCGTGACGATCTCCGCCCCCGACGCCTCCAGCGCGGCGGCATTCTGCTCGAAGTTCTTATATTTGCCCGTGCCCACGATCAGCCGCGAAGTGAAGCTGCGGCCGGCGACGCTCCAGCTGTCGCTCAATTCAGCCTCCGCCAACGAAGGTGACGATCTCGAGCTCGTCGCCGTCCTCGACGCAGACCTGCGCTAGCGTCGAGCGCGGCACGATCTCGAGGTTGCGCTCCACCGCGACCTTGGCCGGCTCCAGCCCCAGCTCGAGCGCCAGCTCGGCGAGCGAGAGGCCGCTGCGCACGCGGCGGTGCTCGCCATTGACTCGGATCGAGAGGGTGCCGTCCTGGACCATGGCCTGCCTTTGCGCTTGCGGGACGCGCGTCATATAGGGCGGCGCCATGGCCGCGCCAGTCATCTACGTGCTCAACGGGCCCAATCTGAACCTGCTTGGGATGCGCGAGCCGGAAATCTACGGCGCCGACACGCTCGACGACATCGCCGATAGCCTCCAGGACCGCGCCGCCGGGCTCGGGGTGGAGGTCGACATGCGCCAGTCGAACCATGAGGGCCATCTCATCGACTGGCTTCACGAGGCTCAGGCGCGCGGAGCAAAGGCGGTGATCCTCAACGCGGGCGGCCTGTCGCATACCTCGGTGCCGCTGCACGACGCCGTGAAGGCGATCGCCGTCCCAGTCATCGAGGTCCATCTGTCGAACCCGCAGGCACGCGAAACCTTTCGCCGCCGCTCGCTGGTCGGCGCGGCCGCCCGCGCCACCATCGCGGGCCTCGGCGCGCTCGGTTACGAGCTTGCTCTGGACGCGGCGGCGCGTCTCTGACAGGGACCGCGCGAACCATGCGGTCGCGGCCATTGAGGGATTGAGATGAGCGACGACAACGCGCCTGAAGGCGGCATGCGGATCGATACCGACCTCATCCGCCAGCTCGCGGAGCTGCTCGCCGCCAACGAGCTTAGCGAGATCGAGGTCGAAGACGGCGACCGGCGCATCGTCGTCAAGCGCCAGCTCGCTTCCGCCGCCCCGGCTTATGCTCCACCGCCCGCGCTCCCCGCGGCGACCGCAGCTCCGACGCCGCCGCCGGCGGCCGCCGCTGCCGCGGAGGAAAACCCGGCGACTCATCCCGGAACCGTCAAGTCGCCGATGGTCGGCACCGTCTACCTCTCGCCCGAGCCGGGAGCGGCGCCGTTCGTCGCGCCGGGGATGAAGGTGGATGAGGGCGACACCTTGCTGATCATCGAGGCGATGAAGGTGATGAACCCGATCCAGGCGCCGCGCTCCGGGACCGTGAAGCAGGTCTGCGTCCAGGACGCCCAGCCGGTGGAATTCGATCAGCCGCTGGTGATCATCGAATAATGGCCATCCAAAAGGTCCTGATCGCCAATCGCGGGGAGATCGCGCTCCGCGTCCACCGCGCCTGCCACGAAATGGGCATTCGCACGGTAGCGGTCCATTCGACGGCGGACACCGACGCCATGCACGTGCGGCTGGCGGACGAGGCGGTGTGCATCGGCCCGCCGCCGGCGTCCGAATCCTATCTCAACATTCCCAGCATCATCTCGGCCGCCGAGATCAGCCACGCCGACGCGATCCATCCCGGATACGGCTTTCTCTCCGAGAACGCCCGCTTCGCGGAGATCGTCGAGCTCCACAACATCATCTGGATCGGCCCGAAGCCCGAGCACATCCGCACGATGGGCGACAAGGTCGAAGCCAAGCGCACCGCCGCCGGCCTCGGGCTGCCGCTCGTGCCGGGTTCGGACGGTCCCGTCGAAGGACCGGAGGAAGCCCGCACCGTGGCGGCGGAGACCGGCTACCCGCTGCTCGTCAAGGCGGCCTCGGGCGGCGGCGGCCGGGGCATGAAGATCGTGCGGTCCGAGGCCGAGCTCGATTCGCAGCTGATGGCGGCCCGCCAGGAGGCGAAGGCGGCGTTCGGCGACGACACCGTCTACATCGAAAAATATCTCGGCGATCCGCGCCACATCGAGTTCCAGATTTTCGGCGACGGCAAGGGCAATGCCATTCACCTCGGCGAGCGCGACTGCTCGCTCCAGCGCCGCCACCAGAAGGTGCTCGAGGAAGCCCCCTCTCCTGTCGTC